>JAKSBY010000524.1 GCA_022360855.1 Sphingomonadales bacterium
AGTCCGCGCGCTGAAATGAATGGGCGGGTGAGAGCCCCGTCCGCATGGGTAACCGGGCCGCTGCGAAAGGGCCCGAGGCGAAAAAGGCCACGCCCATGGCGCCAGTGGAAAGGAGCGATTCGCATGTCCAAGCGCGTTCAAGCGAAATACAAACTCGACCGCCGTATGGGCGAAAACGTTTGGGGCCGGCCCAAGAGCCCGGTCAACAAGCGCGAATACGGCCCCGGCGAGCACGGCCAGCGCCGCCGCGGCAAGCTGTCCGACTTCGGCTTGCAGCTCAAGGCCAAGCAAAAATTGAAAGGCCATTACGGCAACATCCAGGAAAAGCAGTTCCGCAAGCTTTATGAGGAGGCGTCCAGGCGCCGCGGCGCCACCGGCGATAACCTTATCGGCCTCCTGGAAAGCCGGCTCGATGCTTTCGTCTACCGCGCCAAATTCGTGCCGACGGTGTTTGCTGCCCGCCAGTTCGTCAACCACGGCCATGTCAAGGTCAACGGCCGCCGGGTCAACATCCCGAGCTACCGGCTGAAACCCGGCGACGAGGTCGAGGTGCACGAGAAGAGCCGCGAGATCCCGATGGTCCTCGAGGCCATCCAGAGCAACGAGCGCGACGTACCGGAATACATTGCAGTGGACGGCTACAAGGCCAACTACGTGCGGGTGCCGGCCTTGGAGGACGTGCCCTACGCGGTACAGATGGAGCCCAATCTGGTCATCGAGTTCTACTCGCGCTAGCGTGCCTGACCTCACGATCCGCGAGGCCCGCGACAACGACGCCGAGGGCCTGATCGCTCTGATCGGCCGCTGCTTTGCCGAATATGCGGGCTGCGTTCTCGATCTCGACGCGTTCGACCGGCCGCTTCTGGCAATAGCCAGCAGCTTTGCCGCGGAAGGCGGAGAGGTCTGGGTGGCGGAGCGGGAAGGCCGGATCGTCGGCTCCGGCGGCTATGCGGACAAGGGCGGCGGCCTGTTCGAGCTCAAACGTCTCTACGTCGACAGGTCAGCGCGCCGACAAGGCCTTGCGAGCCGGCTCCTGGAGCTGGTGGAGACGGCCGTCGCAGGCAAGGGCGGCACCGCGATCGATCTCTGGAGCGATACGCGCTTTATTGAGGCGCATGCCTTCTACGAACGGCACGGATACCGCCGGCTGCCGGAAATGCGCGATCTTGCCGATCCCTCGAACACCACCGAATATCATTTCATGAAGGAATTGGCCGGCTAGGGCCGGTCTTGCGTTCAGTCTGCCTCGTCATCGCGACCCCCGCGAAGCAATCCAGGGGTCGGCTATTTCGGTGACAGTTACCTTTTTCAGATCTGAGTTTTTTATTTCATTGATTCTAAAAGGAAAATAAAAAGGTAACTGTCACCGAAATAGGATTGCCGCGTCGCTGACGCTCCTCGCAATGACGCGATCGCCGGCTAAGCCGCGGTTTTGACGCCCTTGTCGGTGAGGAAGTCTTCCAGTTCTCCGCTGGAATACATTTCGCGGATGATGTCGCAGCCGCCGACGAACTCGCCCTTGACGTATAGCTGCGGGATCGTCGGCCAGTCGCTGTAGGACTTGATGCCCTGGCGCAGGTCCGGGTCCTGCAAAACGTCATGCGCTTCGAACGGCACACCGAGCCGGGAGAGCACTTCGACGACGGTGGCCGAAAAACCGCATTGCGGGAAGACCGGCGTGCCCTTCATGAACAGCACGACGTCCGCCGCCCCAACCTTGCTCTCAATGTTGCTGTGGATGTTCTGTTCGCTCATTCTTCCGTACTCGACTTTCGTGTTGCCTAGGTGTCCGCCGGCGCCGCCGTCTGCAACGCCAGCGCGTGTAGCTGTTCGCCCATCTTGCCCTTCAGGGACTTATAGACCAACTGATGCTGCTTGACCCGCGACAGCCCGCGAAAGCTCTCGTGGATCACATGCGCGGCATAATGATCGCCGTCGCCCCTGAGGTCCTGGATATGGACTTCGGCGCCGGGCAGCGCTTCTTTGATCATCATCGCAATCTCTTCAGCCGTCATAGCCATCCGGCTTACCTTCCTTTGCACCTATCTGGGCATTTGGGCCGCCCGATGCAATGCATTTCGAGCGATTCATCTCCGCCATTATACGGGCTGCGGGCTATTGGGAAAGCACTTGGCTTTCGAGGAACTGCAGGAGGGTGTCGAATTGAACGTTTCGGTCAAACTTCACCCGGCGCGCCTCGTCGAGCCCCGGAATACCGCCTGACCGCTTTTCGTCGAGCCAATGGCCGAGCGCGGCGGCGATCTCGCCCGGCTCCCGCGACACGACGCCAAAGCCGTTGTCGCGAATGATATCGGCGGCCTCGCCGGTGGTGCTGCCGACGCTGAGGATCGGGCGGCCGGCGCCGATATACTCGAAAAGCTTGCCGGCGAGCACGTGGTCTTCGCTGGGATCGTCCCAGCGCAGCAGCAGCAGAACATCGGTTAGGCCGAGCCGTGTCAGGACTTCGCTTCTGGGGATCAGCCCCTTGATATTCAGGCAGTCGGCGATGCCATAGGCGTTGGCCCGTTCCAGCACCTGCTCCGGAGCTTCGACCAGGAATTGCGCCTCGATCTCGCGCCGCCTGTCGCCGAGCCGTTCGAGCGCTGCAAACAGCGGAGAGGGATCGCGCTTCGCGCCGTAAAGCGCTCCTGCATAGAGCAGGGTCAGCTTTCCTGGCGGCGGCGTTTCCTGCTTAACGAACTCCTTGGCTTCGTAGCCGTTGAGGATGCGGGCCGTGGGACGCGCGAAGTCTGCTCTCAGGCCGTCGGCCCAGCCTTGGGTGACTGTGACCACACCGGCGGTGGAGCCGATCATCTTGCGCTCTAGGCGTTTCTCGATACGGCTCAGCAGAGGCCGCGCCGTGTAATAAGGGTGGCCGGTCCAGAGATCACGAAACTCGCAGACCCAGGGTATGCCGTGCTCCGCCGCGATTGCCTGGGCGGCCAAAGCGCAGGACATCGGCGGCGCCGTGGCGTAGATCATATCGGCCTTCCAGCTTTTCAGGATGCGCCGGGCCGTATTCCGGGTCGGGCCGATCCAAACCGCGCGTTGGTCGGGCAGGTCGAGCTCGCGGCCAAGCGCGCAGGCGAGCCGTAACCGGAGGCCCGTGCCCGCCACATCGTCGCGATCGGCATAGTGCGCGATTCCCTCGGGCAATCCCGGCTGCAAAACCACCGGCACGTCGAGCATTTTGTAGCCGATAACCCGAACATCGTGGCCTTCGGCCAGCAGATAGCGCGCCAGAGCCGGCGCCCGGGTAGCCGAAGGAGGCGAGTAAGGTGGAAAGAACCCCGCGATGAGGAGGATTTTCATGAAGCCGATTCTAGAGTCCGTGATGGTGGAGGAAGCAAACTCGATTCACTGGCGAATTGGTGCCATTATTCACGCGATTCAACAATTGCTTACTGGAATCACCTTAACTATTTGCTGCTCGCCGTTGGCCGGCGCCGGCTTTGCAGGAACGGGCTGATAGAACTCTTTTCGGGCAATTTTGAGGTGGCCGACTACTCAACATTCGTTCATGATTTTTCGACGAACGGAGTGCATCGAATCTTCAATTCCATAAAATTGAGCAGGATTTTCGACCGGCTCGGGATGAATGGCCTCATGGGGTTCATGGTCTCGGCGTCGAATTCCGGACTTTATCAGATCCTGGCGGCCAGAAAGCGCTGAGGACGGCAGGGGCGGCGGGCGTAAGTTGCGATGGCGACCACCGGGAAGCGGCAATTGCGGGTACTTTGCGTCACGCAGACGCCGCTGAAGTACGAGAAATTCATCGACAATACGGTTCGCAATCTCGCCGAAGCAGGCGTTGACATCGGCGTCTTGTTTACGCGCCGACTGCCGGCAGAAAGAACCGGCCTCAAGACGATTCGGGTCGCCTATGACGAAATGGGGACCTGGAACAACCTTTGGCTGACGCTTTGGCTATTGATCTATCTTCTGTCGGTCTTTTCAAAGGCATTCGCGCCGCCTTTCGCCGAAGCCATCGCGGAGGTCGCGGGCTGGAGCAGAAATGGGCGCGCTTACGGGACGTCACGCGTTTGCCGGTTTCTGATCGCGGTGTGGCGGTGCTGGCGCTTCTCGCCCGACGTCATCCACGTTCACTTTGGTTGGAATCTCGAGGCCGCCCTGCCGATAGCAGGCGTACTCAACTGCCCTGCCGTTTTGACCGTTCATGGCAGCGATGTTCTGATGCACGACGACTGGTTCAGGTACCTGCGGGACGGTCGGCTGAAGCATATCATCTGCGTTTCGCGGCACCTTAAGGCGGCGCTTGAGGCCAGCCCGGCCTTTTGCGGCTTTGGCGGCGGAGTCGAAGTTGTCCACAACGGTATCGATCGACTTTTTTTCGAAGACATGAATCCGGCGCCCGGCGGCATCGCGATTGTCTGCGTGGCCGCCCTCAGACCCTTGAAAAACCATGAATGGCTTTTTCGCGCGCTGAAGCATCTTCGAGACAACGGGATTGATTTTAGATGCTCTCTGGTCGGCGGAGCGCTGGCCTACGCCGATTACGGCGAGGAGAAGAACAAACTCGCTGCGATTGCGAGTGATCTCGGCATTTCGGATCGCATCGCGTTTCTGGGCCGTGTTTCCGCGCAAGAGGTGAGGGCCAGTCTCGATGCGTCCAGCGTCCTCGTGCTCCCGAGCAAGAGCGAAGGTCTCCCCCTTTGTTTGATCGAGGCTATGGCGCGAAAGCGGGCCGTGGTGGCGTCGGATATCAGCGGATGCCGGGAGGCGACACGAGACGGCCGCTATGGCCGGCTTGTTCAGATCGACGACATCCCCGCGCTGGCCGAGGCCATCGTTGCGCAGCACGCGATCGTGCAGCAGGGTTGCTCTGTTCTTGACGAAGCCCGTCAGTATGCTCTGGACGAATTCTCGTTCGACCGGTGTGTCGAGAACCTGCTTCGGATTTACCGGTTGGTTTCATCGGAGTGAGCCCGGTCCGCGACCACTGTCGTGCTGATTTGCGGTTTGTAACCCAGAATATCGATGTCTTTGCGGTAGATATGTGCAATGAGATCCTGGGCGATCTCATTGAGATATCTCTCGATAATCCTGGGCGTGGAGGAATGCGTCGGCTCCACCGAAACCGGCCCCGTGTATAGGGGCGGTAGACCGGTCAAGGTGCACAGCCGCCTGGAATCCTCCTCCAGATTCTCGAAGCACCCGATGAATTGATATTTGACCTTATCCAGGCCCGCCACGAGATATTGTGGCTGCCAATGTTCGTTCATTTCGTGGGGATCAAGCGAGGCAAGATAGCGAAGGAATTCCAAGAACGACACGTTGTCGTCATTGGGGTCTTCACAGAGATTCCGATCTCGGCAATAGGCTTTGGCGCCCGTTACCGCCTCTTCGATGAACCGGGTTTTGGGATTGCCGGTTCCGAACTCAATCTTCTGTGCCGCGTTCTCGATCTTGCTGCGGTATGCCGACAAGGCGCGCGTCCAGGGATTTCGTACAAAAACGGCCCTCATATACCGCGGGTAATGCAAATAGAGCGCACGGCGCGCCCGGCCGAAATCCGAGAGATATTTCAGGCCGTTTTTTTGCCGGTCGTGGACGATGTCGTTGTTTGCGTAGTCGGCGATGCCCGACCCGCGACGGAGGGTTATCTTCCAGTTTGAGCATGCGACTTTGGGGATAGGGCAGAACAGAAGCCGCCGTGCTTGGTCAACAACGATGTTCTGATTGTAGTGATACATACCGTCTAGACCGGGCCAAGTTTACCGCCATTAAACGATTCCGAGCCCAATCTAGGCTTTGGAGTTGCCGGATCAATGGCACGATCCGACGCCAGTCCTTAACAAAAGGTAGTTTGGGCCGACAAAACTTGCAGCCGTGCAGGGAAGGTGCTCTCGGTGATCAGTATCGTATTGGCGACATTCAACGGTGCCTCGACCCTGCCGACCACCCTCGACGCGTTCTGCCGTCTGCGCACGCCAAAGTGCGGCTTTGAGATGATTGCGGTCGATAACGCCAGCACCGATGAGACGCGCGCGATTTTGGAAGATTACCGGGACCGGCTGGCACTGACGATAGTGCAGGAACCGGCGCCGGGGAAATCCAATGCAATGAACAGCGGCATTCGGTACGCGCGGGGCAGTCTCGTCCTGTTTACCGATGACGACGTGATTCCAAGCCCTGACTGGGTGTGCGCCTACGCCGATGCTGCCGAGGCCCATCCCGACGTCGATATCTTTGCTGGTCAAGTCCGGCATTTCTGGCAGAAAACACCGCCCGAGTGGCTTGAGCGTCTCGGCGCGGAAGGCGAAGCCTATGGCGGGACGGCGATTGATCGGCCCGCTGGCCCGATTGAGCCCCACTTTATTAAAGGGGCCAACTTTCTGGTTCGGTCCAGATTGTTGAGAGAGCACAAATTTCGAGCGGATATCGGTTATGGCGCCGGTGGCGATATGGTCGCGGGCGAGGAGACATACTTCGCCCAGAAGGCATTCGAGGCGAGGCACAAATTGCGGTATGTCCCACAAGCTTGCGTTCGGCATATCGTTAGACGCCACCAAATCGGCTATTGGCCGGTTTTCCAGAGATACTTCAGGATTGGCCGGGGACTTGAGGCGATTTCAAACCATCGCCTGTCGGAAGATACCACCATCTTGTTCGGATTTCCGCGTTTCCTTTTGCGCGAGCTTCCGATGGATTTTTTGAAATGCTTGAGCCTCATTCTCCGGGGCAAAGGATATGAGGGTGCGCGTTCGCTGATGGACCTGGCCATGACCGTCGGCAGGGCCTATCAGTGGAAGATTTCCCGCAACTCCTGACAGAGCTTTCGTCGTTTGGGCTTGGGCCTCAGTGCCGTCTGTCGCGGTTCGGCCGCGGTGGGCCGTTCCCGGCCGTTCGGCTGATCTTCTTTCTGCCGAGTGCAAGTAGCGTCATGTTGCGGCCGAACCGAAGGACAGGATAGAGCGCCGCAGAAAAAGCGGACGATCTGAACAGCCAGTAATTGATGCGGTTGAAGACGCCGGCGCGCGTGCTGAGTAGGCTCAGTACGTGAATACAATCGGCCCCGCCATGATAGGCGTCGGCAATCTTCACCACCATGCCCTCATTGATATCGAATCCGCGCTGTACCACTTCATCCACTAATGGATGAGACGTTCGCGCATCGATCAATTCCACATGGCCGACCGTTTCGCGCAGCCGCAAAAGCGCAACGTATCGCGAACAGAACGGGCATTCGCCATCGTAGACGATGGCAATGCCGCGGGGCCTAGTCTGAGTGCGGCCGGACGTCGATTCTGTATTCGTTTTCAATAACTTGCTTCGTTGAAATGCCCGTCTGCCGAGGGGTCAGGCAAACCGATTCGATGCGCATCACATAGGCGACGACGGAAGATAGTTCAAGCTGGCGGAATTTCTGTGAAATCGACGGTTTGCTCCAAAAATGATGCGGATAGATATCGTAGTCCAGGCGCCAGGCCGAATCGCGTCTCTCAAGCGCATGCAGATGGTAGGCTCGTATGAACGCGGGAATGCGCTCCGACCACATATCGGCAAATGGCGAGATCATTTCTTCCGGAGCGAAATCGCAGGAGCCGGCCTTGCTTAGGATGCCGTGGTTCTTGGTTCCTCCGTTTGTCATCACCGGCAGGTACCGGCCCGGCGGGACGCCGAAACTCATATGTGCCATCGGATACGAGTAGAAGCCGAAAAAGGTCGCCGGAATCCGTGTTCGGGTGCCGTCAGCGTCTTCAGCCTCGAAATAGGTGATATTCGCTGCCCGGCTGTCGTACCAGCCCAGCCAGGCGGCCCAGAACGGATGCGGCAAAACGGCAACCGCCAAACATCCGGCCGCGGACGCGGCGAGAGCCCGCCGTCCGAAGAACCGGCCGTCAAGCCGGGCGGCCGCCGCCAGGATGATCAGGTTCAGGACAAACCATTCCCAGAAATTCGCGCCAACGGCCAGGAAGATGCCGAGATGCATCAGATCGTAGAAGAGAAACAGGAAAGCCAGCAGTTTCCGTGACTGAAACGCGATGATAGCGAGGATTTGAAACACAAAGATCGAGATCGCCATCGGTCGTTTGACAAAGTCAAAGAAGCCTGAGAACGCCGATAACGCGCCGGGAATTTCCTGCCACAGTAGCTGACCGTTGACCGCCGCGACGTTGAAGATATTCGACATGTCGTTTTCAAGCGGCCAAAAAAAGAAACCGCCGCTGAGGGCGCTCTTTTCCAGGCCCGACGAAAAGTAATTGGCCAGATGCATCGTGATGGCGACAAACACAATGGTGTCGCTCAGGAGCCGCCGGCGTTCGATGACGCCTTGGCGGATGTCTAAAAAGGGCTTCCACCTTGCCCGTCCGGCGAGCGGATGCTCCAAGGCCGCCAACAGGAAAAGCGCCATGGAGACAAATGCGCAGACGTAAATCAACGGGTCGATGTCGAGCGTTGTGTGGTAGTGAAATCCGGTGACATAGGTGGCGACATGTTTGCTCCACCACAGATAGAACCCACCGACGAGGACAAAGGAAGGACGCCACAGCGCGGCAACGGAACTTGCAGCCGCAACGAACCAGCCGCCAATTACGACCGTGTCCTTCCAGCCGCCAAAATCCGCTTCAACAGAGGGATAGGCGGGGAACGCCATAAATGCATAGGCGCCGATGATTGCGGCCAGCCCGCGGACGAACACCTTGAACGAAGTCGAGTACCTGTCATACCTGACCCAGGAGAATGCCGCGCAGAGGGCGACGACTGCGAGGAGCCCCAGAGGGAGGGCAGACGGAAAAAGGATGTTCAGCCTGATATAGTAGTCATAGAGGACGTAAGCGACCGCCGCGGCCAAGACGAATAGGACTTGGTGCTTGGCGTCAGAACCGTTCACACTCGGCCTCCATTGCGAACTGGTTGGAGAAGGGCTTCATTCCTAGCAAGAAAGCAAATGAATGGAAGGCGGATTGGTCATTTGCACCGGAAATGACTGTTATCAAGTCGATGAAGGAGGAGTGGTGGATTCGCGGCCGGTCGCAATTGGCGCACTGCAACGGGCAAACATGGTTTTCCGTGCCGCCAATCATCGGCGGAAGTTCGGGGGCGATGGCACTGAATCTTCATGCGGTCATCCGGTTTAACATTTTGTCTCCGAATCCGTGGTAGCAAGCGTTATGGGTTCCAAGACTTGCCGGTCTCATTTCCCGAAATCATGTCGTGAAGCGTTTGCGAGCCGCGTTGCTAAACCAGTCCTTTATAGAGTGTTTGTTACTTAATAGAGAAGATACTAGGTGAATTACTCGGAATGTTAGAGATTATTCTCATACTCCAGCTGATCGTCCTTGCCGTCGCGGTCTATGCGGCACGAAAGGCGTTTTGGGCTGCGCGGATTGCGTTGGACAACCGCGAGGCAGTCAAGTGGGTTTCGTCATCGACAACGCGGCAATTGGAGGAGCTGGACGGACTCTATCGGCGTCTTGAACTCGAGCGCGGAAGCCTGCCGCCAACGCGCGGTTGGGCCGCCTCGCCGGATTTTCTGAATATTCTGTACGACCGCATTCGCCGGCATGGGCTGACCACCATCGTGGAATGCGGCTCCGGGGTGACGACGCTCGTCGCCGCACGCGCGCTACAGCAAGCGGGCAACGGCAGAATTCTGTCGCTGGAACACGACGCCCACTATGCATCGATAACCGAAGACGCCTTGAGGCGTCTGGGTCTACAGGATTTCGTCGAGATCCAGTTGGCGCCACTCGCTCCGCTGAAGCTCAACAAGACCGAGCATCTCTGGTACGACCGCGACGCCTTTTCGGTCCCGCAGGAAATCGATTTGATCATCGTCGACGGACCGCCGACTGAACTTGTCGGCGAAGCAGGCCGCTATCCCGTAGGCCCGGTCTTGTTTAATCGCCTATCGCGACGAGGGGGCGTTTTGTTGGACGATACCAACCGCCCCGGGGAGCGCGAGGTGATAACAAGGCTCCTTTCCGAATTTCCCGGCCTGAAGCGGAGCGACCGTCACGCCGAAAAGGGCTGCGTGCTCCTTACGCAGGCGGACGCAGAGTAAATACAGCCCAGACTTGCGAGGCCCCGTGGCCTCGCAATGGCTGAATTGGTCACTTCAGTCCGAAAATTTTCGCACCGGATTTCATGGACCGCAGAATTTCTCCGGCCAGGAAATTGCGCGTGACGATAAGGCCGCCGAGCCAAAGTACCGCCGAGCCGGCGATAATCCCCAACAGCATGAGAATGGTGAGGTTCTGGTCTCCGTATAGCCTGAAGAGCAAGGCCGGCGGCGCGCAGAATAACGCAACGACGATCGAATTGCCGTATTCCCTCAAAACGGCCTTTGCGTCGACGCTTAGGTAGCGATGAATGGAGCCTATGACGAGGGCGATGAAAAACATCGCCATGAATGGTCGCGCGTTGGCAAACAATTCGAGGCTGTGTGAGGCGGTAACCGCTGTGACGACGATGTTGACAACCAACGCCGTCGTGCGGATTTTGAACAGGCGCTTGACGCGGCCATGGGGAATCAGAATCTGGTCCGGCTGGGGCAGTGAGGCAACAATGGCCCCTTCGATCAGGAGGAAAGGCAGAATTTCCCCGGCGGTCCGCCAATTCTCTCCGAATAGCAGCACGATGAAGGGCGCCGAGATAATCCCGATCGATAGGAAAACCGGCCAGACGATCACCGTATTCGCCGAGATGAGTTTCAAGACCCCGGGTCCGATCGAGCGTCCTTCGCGAATGTCCTTCGAAAAGACAGGTAGGAATACACGGGCGATCGGATTGAAGAGGCTTTGACGCACAAGGTCGGGAATCTGGGCGGCGCGATCGTAAAGCGCCACGGCGGCCGGGTTAATGAATCCGCCGAGCAGGAATTTGGTGCCCTCGGATTGAAATGTCCCGACTATCGCGATGCCGGTCATGTAGCCGCCGAAGCGGATCACCTCGCGCCAATGGCTGAACGAAGGGGTCATCCTCAGATGATCCGGCTTGGCGAGGATTAGAAGGACCGCCTGGACCACATTGCCGGCCAGCAGTCCCCAGGCCAGCGCCATGTAGCTGAAGCCGAGAAGGGCCAGCGCGATATTGATGCCGAGCGTCACGACCGTCATGGCCAGGGTGATGTGGTGCAGCAGATCGAAGCGCATTTCCCGGCTGAGAAGACCCTGGGCCGGCTGCCCGATCGGCGAAATGAAATACCCGATGGCGAGGAGCAGCAGGACGTCGGCCATTCCCGGCTCATCATAGAGCTCGGCTACGAAGCCCCGACTCAAAAGCAGGATCAGGCCGAGTACGCCTCCCAATACGATCATGATGCCGAAGGCCGTCCTGATCTTGTCCTCGGTGAGCTCTTCCTCGCGAATCAGATAGGTGACGATGCCGAACGATCGCAGCGTCGAGAGGACAAAACTGACGGCGAGCGCCAGGGCGAAGATGCCCATCTCGCCAGGCGTCAAAAGCCGCGCAACAATGATCGAGCCGACGAATTGCAGGCCGACTTGACCGAACTGTTGGCTGAATGACCAGGCGAGGGACTTACGTGTGCTCAAGGACCCACCTTTGCGCGGTAAACCGTCTCAGGCCGGTCTTCCGGCGCGATCGCAGCAATTTACCCGGTTCTATACGGCTCAAAGTCTTAATGGAATGGTTATGGAGTGCTATTACAAGGCTGATCTCTTGTCGGGGTTTTGACCGGAGGTTAAACGCGGTCGCGACAGCCTGATGTCAATCCGCAACCGGACCGGAGTTAGACCTTCTGAAATGACCGCCAAGTCTTCAGCCAGACTTCACGAGGAACACCCGGTGATGACCGTTGCGGCCATCGTCTGCACCTACAACCGTGCGAACCTGCTGCCCGGTTGTCTTGATAGCCTGTTGAACCAGACCCGTTCACTGGATGAGATCATTGTCGTCAATGACGGCTCCACCGACGACACCGCCGAAGCCGTCGCCCCGTATCTTGACCGGATCACCTATCTGGAGAAGGAAAACGGCGGCAAGGCCCAGTCATTGAATCATGCCCTCAAGGTCTGCCGGTCGGACTATGTTTTGATCATCGACGACGATGACCTGGCGTTGGAGAATTCCGTCGAACTTCATCTCGATGCCATCGAGGCCGACGGCGACTGCGCGATCACGTATTCGGGAGCCCATTTTGCCGACGATGATGGAAGCGGCGGGCTGACCGTGGAGTCGCGCTGGCATATGTTGGACACCTCCGGGGGCGAGTTCTTCAGCCGGTTGCTGGAAAGCTGCACCGCGAACACGGGCGCGATGCTGATCAAGCGCGCGTGCTTTGATGCCGTCGGGCCGTTCCGGGAGGACATGCTGCGCTGTCAGGATTACGACATGCTGCTGCGGCTCACCCGGCGGTTCCGTACCGCCATTGTCCGGCGGCCGACGCTCGTTTTGCGGCGGCATGCCGGGGCGCGGGGGACGGCGAGCTTTCGCTTTTCCGAGGACGAGAGATCGCGGGTCTCGCTCAGTTTCGACAAGAAGATATTGCGGCCGTTATACGATCAGCTTGCCCTCAGCGAGTATCTGCCGGACGGCGTGCCGCACGAGCCCGAGGGGGTGTTCAAACGGCGGGCGTTGCTGCAACGCGCCTGCGTCATGGCCCGGCATGGGCTGTGGGATCAGTTTCTGGCCGATGTCAGGTCGCTCAAAGACGCGCTTGGTGCCGAGCAGGAACTAAGCGAAGCCGAGCGGCAGATTTGCCAACGCACCTTCTCCACATCGGGACATGACTTCGTGATCGATGAGATGCTCGATCGCCGCGGTCTTGCGGCGGAGGTTGCACGCAACCTTGCCGGCGGGACCGGCCGCGCGGTTCGGATCGAATATGCCAAAAGCCTCTACTACCTGCTGCGTGACCGATTCTCCGATTGGCCGAAGCGCAAATCATTCGGGGCGCTGGCTGTTGCCGTGCGCATGCTCGGCGTTGACGGTTTGTGGCATTCCGCCCTTCACAAGCTGGGGGTGCGCAACGATTCGGAGGGCCGCGGCTGATGCAGCCGGTCTCTATCATCGTTCCGGCCTACAACACGTCCGACTACATCGTCGAGACGCTGGAGAGCATCCGCGAACAGTCGCTTCCGCCGGGCGAGGTGATTGTCGTCAATGATGGGTCGACGGACGATACGGTCGATGTCGTGGAGCGGTGGGCCGATGCCAATGGGATCAACCTCCGGCTGGTCAGCAAGCCGAATGGCGGCGCTGCCTCCGCCCGCAACCGCGGGGTCGAGGAAGCGGCCGGCGAGTGGATCCTTTTCCTGGACTCGGACGACCTGTTGGCGCCCGATGCTTTGGAGACACTGATCGATACGGCAACGAAGTATCCGGACTGCGGTTGGATCGGCGGCGACCTCGCGGTGGTCAACCAATTCGGAAATCCGGAAGGGTTTCAGTCCCTGCGTGAACGGCCCAACACGACCGCGTTGCTGGCCGATGCCTTCGAGACCGACGCGCCGCTTCTGCTCGCCCGCCCCTGGCGTATTTTCCTGGAGGTCTGCGTGCCGGCAACGGGCACCGGAATAATCCGGCGGGAAGCCGCGCTCGCCGCCGGGGCGATGAACGAGACTTTGCGGCATTCCGAGGACTATCAGTATTTCATCAGGCTGGCCCGGCACTCCGATTACGTCTTCGTGCCAAAGGTGATCAAGCGATACCGCCAGCGGCCCGACAGCCTCACGGCTGAGGATTTTCCGCCGCATCTGTGGACGGTGAAGGCGTTTCGCCAGCTCATCAGCCTTTATGGCCTGCCCGCGTCCGATAAGACCCTGAGAAGCCGGTTGGCGGATTTCGAAACTCAGAATTCCTATTATTACCGAACGCGGGGGCGGTATGGCGCGGCGCTCAGGTCGGCCTTGGCAAGCGTTCGGTGGCGGCCTGTGCGGGCAGCCGGATGGCGCGCTCTCCTGGCGTCCCTGGCCCGTCCGCTGATCGATGCCGTTCGGTCGGACCGGCACTGAAAGCCGGACCGGGACGCGGCATCGAGCGCCTTTATGAGCATCAACGCCAACCGCAAGCGGATCCTTCTCGCAAGCGATTCCGGCCAGTATGGCGGGATGGAGATGCGGATGATTGCCGAAGCAAAGCAATTGGCTGATCAGGGCCATGACGTGAGCGTCGCCGCGCCGCCATTTCCGGGCCACGATTCATTTGCCAGGGAGCTGGCCGGCATTGATGTCGCCTTCACTCCCTTTGTCCCGCAGCCGATCTTTACGAACTGGCGGAAACGACACGTCGCATGGTTGCTCGCCGAGTTGTTCCAGCGGCGCCGGTTCGGGAGATTCGGTGCCGAACTGGCGCATGTTTTCTTTTCCTGGACCGATCAGGGGCTCGATTCCCTGTGGCTTGCGGCCCGCTGCGGCATCCCGACTGTGCTCAGCATTCACAATACCTTCCCGCAGGCCGAGTTTTCGCCATGGCACAGGCGCCAACTGCGCCGAGCCTTTGCCACCGTTCGTGGCCTTTATGGAGTGTCAGCAGGGGCCGTGGACGCATTTCTAGGCATATTTGGGGATTTCGTTCCCCGAGGCGCCCATTCGGCCACGCTCTACAATTTTGTCGATACCGACCGCTTTATCTCATCCGAATCCAGGAGACGGGCGACCCGCGAAACGCTTGGTATCGGGTCTGATGTGCCGTTGATCGGGTCGGTCGGGCGGCTCGACGATCAAAAAAAGCCGCTCGATCTCATCGAGGTATTCGCGCGTGTTCGGGAGCAGCTTCCCAACGCACGGCTCCTGTTGGTGGGCGAAGGCCCGCTCGAGCGGCAGGTCAGGGAGCGGATCGGCGCACTCGATTGCGGAGACGCGGTCACGCTTCTCAAATTTCAGGAAAAGATCGAAGAGATCTATCCGGCCTTGGACGTTCATCTTTTGCTGAGCCGCAACGAGGGCTTCGGCATCGTTACGGCGGAAGCCCTGGCGTGCGGCGTCCTGACCGTCGCGACGCGCGTGCCCGGGACGGAGGAGGTGGTGACGGGGTGTCCTGCGGGCCGTTTGGTTTCGCTCGGTGACAAGGAGCAGGCGGCCGCGGCGCTGGTCGACTTTCTGTCGCTTGCTCCCGACGAGCGCCGCTGCTTGGGCGACCTGGGCCGCGAGCATGTCGAGGCGCGCTTCAGCAAAGAGGTGTGGCGCCGGGACGTCTCGCGGTTCTATGACATCGTACTGGGCGAATTGGAAATATCATGCGCATCGGCCTAATCTCCTATCCCATGCTGTTTCAGCGGCTCGGCGGGCTGCAGGTGCAGGTGCTGGAAACCATGCGTGCTTTGGCGGAACTCGGCCATGACGCACGCTATATCGACGCGTTTGAAGGCAGGCTGTCGGATTTCGATGTGATCCATGTGTTCGGCGCGATCAACGGCAATCACCGTATCGTCGAGGCGGCCTGCGACCAGAATCTCCCTGTCGTGATCTCGACGGTCCTGCATCCGCCCTTCACCGCATTCGACCGGCGGCTCTGCGAGCTCGCAGACAGCCTCCTGGGTCGGTTTGTGGGATGGGAGGTCACGACGTCGTATCGGCAGATCAGGGCCGCCCTGGATGGCGCCTCGCGAATCGTCGCCCTGGGC
>JAKSBY010000556.1 GCA_022360855.1 Sphingomonadales bacterium
GGCGTGAAGCGGACGTTGCATTTGCGGTGCCCGTCCATGTGGTATTTGCCTTCCTCGGGGAAGAACTCCACCGTGCCGACGAAGCCGTCGCCGGTCTTGAGCGCATCCAACATGGCGAAATAGTCGAGATCGGTGTCGTAGGTCGTCGCCTCGCGGCCGATCTTGGGCGGCGAATGAGCGTCAGAGTTGGACACCAGCCGGTATTTGTCCAGCCCGGAGATGCGCCAGTTCATGGGCGGGTCCGAGGAAAGCCCGGTCTCCACGGCGAAGACGTGATCGGCCAGGTCGCCGTAGCAGTCCTCGATGGAATCGAAGCCGGATTTGGAGCCGAGCGCGGCGAACCACGGCGTCCAGATATGCGCCGGGATCAAATAGGAGTGCGGCCCGGTCTCGAGCGTGATCTCCAAGAGGTCGCGGGAATCGAGGCCGAGGATGGGGCGGCCGTCGGAGGCCAGATTGCCGATGCGCGAGAGGCTCGCCACCAGCTTGTCGGCCGCCTCCAGGTCGGGCACGAAGATCAGGTGGTGGATCTTCCGCACCTTGTCGCCTTTCTTGTAGATGGTGGATATCTCCACCTCCAGGAGGAAGCGCTGCACCACCGCGCAGGCGGCCGGCGTGCGGTCGTCGAGCGCGCGCTCCAGCTCCGGGCGCAGCCGGAAGAGTCCCGGCTCCGCCGGCACCAGCTTCTCCTTGATCTCGGCGAGCCAGGCGGGATGGGTGAAGTCGCCGGTGCCGACCACCGCGACTCCCTTCTTGCGGCCCCACAGCGCGAGATGATCGAGATCGCCGTATTTGGCGGTGGCGCGGGAGTATTTGGAGTGAATCTGAACGTCCGCGTGAAAGCGCATGCCTGAGATGTTCCGGTGGGTGTTGAGTGGGCGACTCATGCCCGGGAGGCCGACTATACCATCGGCCCGACGCCGCGCGCCCACGGTTTCGTTATTTTCGGCAAGTGTAAATTCACCCGCCAAAAGTGTCGGGATTCTTTACAGTTTTGCCCTCCGAATTCTGCAATTTTTCCGTGCGCGCACTGTAAGTCATTGATTCTACTATAAGTCGCGCGAACGGCACAGTTCTTGCATAACTTGAGGTGGAATACACTCAGGCTGACGTTTTAGGGGGGAGTCACCGGATGGCACTTTCGCTTGGTTTTTTCCGTAAATCCATACTCATCGGCGCATCGGCAATTTTGGCGGTCGCGTTTGGCACAGGCACGGCCAGGGCGATACCGTTTCCGGTTCCGACCGACCTGATGATCGACGCGGCGGTGGGCTGGAACCCCGTCGGCGTCGACGTGCCGCTGCCCGCCCCGTTCGGCCAGGTCAATACGGAGAACTCGATCGCGGCCACAGGCGGCGCGACGCAAACCGGCGAAGGACGGCTCACATCGGGCAGCGTGCTCTCGACCAACTCGATCGGCGCCCTAGGCACGACGACCGGGACCAACCCCCTTTCCGGCGGCTTCACCATGCTGGAAGACGCCCTGGGCCTGGAGGGGACGGTGTCGGGCAGCACCGGCTCGATGGCCGATCTGGCAGGCCATTACGGGATCAAAATCTCCAATACGTCGTCGGAACTGTTCGAATTCGTTTTCAAGCTGGTCTTTGACGGCACGGGCGTGACGGTCACCGATTTTGGGGGCATCTCGGCGCTTGTCGATATCATGTCGGACAGCGCCGTCGAAATCGGCGGCGGCACGGAGGGTCCGGGATTGTTTTTCGACGCCGCGATCAGCGATACGACCGGTGGTCTTCTTAGCGTCACAACGCCGGCCGGGCCGTTTACCAGCGGCGATCTGTTTGCGATCACGCTCGGCGCAGGCGGCATGGCGACGATTACCGGCGATTATGACATCCTTGGCGATGCAAGCTTGTTTACCGGAACCTATGCCGGAACCTTCAATCTCAGCATCATGCTGATGGATATCCTCAATGCCTCCGGAACCTCGATCCGCGATTTGGGCACCACCGGCGGCACGACCGGCGGAACCACAGGCGGGACAACCGGCGGGATGACCGGCGTTCCGGAGCCGGGCTCCCTGACGCTTCTCGGCCTTGCGCTGGCCGGCCTCGGGCTTGCACGGCAGCGGCGGAAACAGTGACCGCGTGACGGCGAGGCGCGCCGCCGCGATCTCGCTCCGCTCGCTAAGACGGCCGGCCTGAACGCGTAAAGCGCTTTAAACTATAGGTCGAGTGTATTGAATCTGTTGATACCGATGGAAGATTGTGTTTAGCTATTAAAGCGTGAGTATCTTTCGACTGTCGCAATCTTTGGCTTTGATTTGCGCCGACAGCTCACATGGGGGAGAGCAGAGATGACTCATCTGAAACGCGTGGCGACTGCGGGTCTCGCAGGGCTGATCGCCGTACCTTTGTTATCTACGACCGCGCCGGCGCAGCAGCCGTATATCGGCGAAGTCAAGCTTTGGGGCATGAGCTGGTGCCCCCGCGGCTGGACGCCGGCCAACGGGCAGTTGTTGGAGATCGAGCGCTATACGGCTCTGTTTTCGCTCTATGGCACCACCTATGGCGGCGACGGGCGCACCAACTTCGGGGTCCCTAGCCTCCAGGGACGCGCCGCCATGAGCTCGGGCAGAGGGCCCGGGCTGAGCTCATACACCATCGGGCAAAGAGCTGGCGAAACCTCTTTCACCGTGGACACCAATACCATGGCGTCGCACAACCACGCCGCAACCACGTCGCCCAAGCTGCGCGCCACCGACGCGGGCGCCACGACCGGTACGCCGGGCGATCAGGTGGCGTTGGCCGCAGCCACCGAAAACATCTATCGGAACACGCCGGTTACCGGCCAGCTCAGACCCGAATCGGTCACAGCGACAACGACGGTCCAGAGTACCGGCAGCGGCCAAACCGTCAGCTATCGGGGCCCCTATCTCGCCATGACCTGGTGCGTCGCGCTCGATGGCATTTATCCACCGCGCAACTAGCGCGCGATCTTCAAAGATCGACTGGAAATCAGGGGATTGGATATGACCAAATTTTGCGGAAGTCTGGCTGGAAAAGCACTGGCGGCGGTCTTTTTAACCGGCACGGTCGCCGCGACATCCTCGCAGGTGTCGGCGCAAACACCACCCTATATCGGCGAGACACGACTCTTCGGTTTCGACTGGTGTCCCGTCGGCTGGATCCCGGCGGAAGGGCAATTGCTCGCAATCAGCAGCAATGACGCACTGTTTTCGCTCTATGGGACAATCTACGGCGGCGATGGCCGGAGGACCTTCGCGCTGCCGGACCTGAGAGGCCGCACGCCGATCGGCTTCGGCCAGGGGAGCGGATTGCCGTCTTACACAATCGGTACAAAGGGCGGCGCGGAGCAAATCAATCTGCTTCCGGCCAATCTCAACCACACGCACACGGCATCCACCTCGGGGACTCTGAACGCCACCTCCGCCGATGCCAACACGGGCACGCCGAGCAACACGGTCGCTCTGGCAAAGACGAGTTTCAACGCCTACGGCCCCGGCACCGTGAATACGGATTTTCGGTCCGAGGCGCTGAGTGCCGACACCATTGTCAGCGATACCGGAGGAGACCGGCCGATCGGGTTGCGCGGCCCGGTGCTGACGATGAAATGGTGCGTCGCGACGGTCGGCGTCATACCTCCGCGCAATTGAAGCAATCGCAACGCTTATCGGGAGCGTCAGATGAAGATTCACTTCGCAGTCAAGATTACCGGTCTGGCCGCACTGGCTTGCGCCGGTACGGCACTCGGCTCACCGGCAACCGCCCAGGAGCACTATCTCGGCGAGCTCCGCAATGTCGGATTCAATTATTGCCCCAAGGGATGGGTCATCGCGAACGGCGCGACGCTGTCGATCAATGCGTATCAGGCGCTCTATTCCCTATATGGCACCACCTATGGCGGCGACGGCCGGACGACCTTCGCCATTCCGGACCTGAGGGGCCGCGACGCCATCAATCACGGTCAGGGCGCCAATCTGCCCAACTACAGTCTCGGCGAAAAAAGCGGCCAGGTCTCCGTTACCCTGGACGCCCAGCACATCCCGGGGCACACCCACACAGCCACAACAACCATGAATGTGGGAACAACGCCCGCGGCCGGCACCACCGGCACACCCGGCAATGCCGTTGCGCTGGCCGCCACGGGCAGCCACTTGATCTATGGCGACGGCGCGGTCGATACGGCATTCAGGGCCGAGGCGATCACGGCCCAGACAACCCTACTCAATCCGGGGGCAAGTCCCGTCAATCACCGTGGCCCCTATCTCACCATGAACTGGTGCGTCGCGACGACGGGCACGTTCCCACCGCGCAACTGAACACAAGACGCGACCTCCCTGACTTGGCGGCGGTGCCCCTGGCCCGCCGCTCTTCTTTTGTAAGCGTCTGAACTCATGGCGCCCCGACAAACGCCATGAGGGCGGAATAGTCGCCGGCATCCGCCGCCCGCAGCGCGGCAATGTAGGCGTCTCGCCGTGCGCTTTCCTTCACCAGGTCGTGTCCCGCCGCCCAATCAATAGGGGCATGGGCGAAGCATTCCCGCAGGTAGACATCCGCCGCAATTCGCGCATGCCGTCCGTTACCGTTGGCAAAGCAGTGGATCTGCACCAGCCGGTGATGGAACCGCGCGGCGGCCTCAAGCGGCGCGTAGGTATCGTTCTCCACCCAGAACCGCGCGTCGTCGAGCAACATACGCAGTTGCACCGAAATCTGGATGGGATCGACGCCGATGTTCTTTTCGGTGCGGCGGAACGTTCCGGCCCAGGACCAGACCTCTCCGAACAGGCGGCGGTGCAGCTCGCGCATGAACGCCTCGGTCAACATGTCGGACCTGCGGCGGCGGCGCAGCCAGCGCAAGCCGTTCTGAATATTGACCTGCTCAAGCTGGTCCAGCTCGCCGCGCGTGGTGACGTGTTTGAACCTGAGGCCTTCGCGTTCGTCGGGATCGATCGGCGTGGTGCCGTCCGGTATTTCACCGGCAGCGCTCATTCATCCGCCCAGAAATCGGACGGCTGATCGGCCAGGAACTCGCGGGCGATACGCTCGACTTCCTCCTCCGCTTTCTGGTCCGGCAGCGCCTGCTTCTCCAGGGCCATATGCGTGCCGGCCTCGGCAACCAGCGCCTGGGCTTTCCTCCGCGCCTGCGCCACGATCAAGTCATGCACGCCGCCCTCCGCCGGGACAATGGCGTAAACAAACCGGCAGCCCATGGCCTCGGCCATGGTCTTCATGGTCCGCAGCGTGGCGCCGTCGTTGCGCTCCGATTGCTCCGCCGCCGAGATATTGGCACGCGTCCGGTTCACCAGTCGGCCGAGCTGCGTCGTGGAGAGCCCCAGCGCTTTGCGCACGGTTGCGATCCAGCCTTCGTTGGGCTGCTTTGCACGCTGCATCGGTGAGACCGCAGCCTCATCGACGATGCTCTGATACTGTTTTCTGGCTGTAATTTTGAGGTCCATTGTCAATCTATGATTTGACAAATATCATGATTTGTCAATCTATAACTTGTCAAAGCATATTATTCGTCAAACTATAGATTGACAAAATACAGATATGACGGCTCTTATACGCTCCGGCGTCGGACTTTCACTCAGGGCTGACCGTAGCGCTCGCGCAGGGATTCGACGCTTTCGAAGCAGATCTGGCCGCCCATGGCGGTGCCGGAATCGGCGGGCTTCATGGGATCGTCCGGGCAGTGGATGCCGCGCGCGTCCGACACGACCGAAGCGCCGGCCGGCGGCGCCACGCCAAAGGCGGCCGCAATCTGCACCAAGCTCATGGTGCGGTAGCGGCCGCCGATGATGGTGCCGATCGCGCCTTCCTCGCGCAGACGGATCGCATCGCCCTCGCGCTCCTCGGGCGCGATACCGGTGATCCTGCGCGCCACCACGCCCCGCTCGACGAGTCGCTCCA
>JAKSBY010000672.1 GCA_022360855.1 Sphingomonadales bacterium
CGGCTGGCGTCGGCTCGCAAAGACGGAGAGTGTTTCTGCTATCGGGCCGATGCGTGGACCGAAGTGCTCGCGCTCATCCGTGTCAATCCGTGTTCATCCGTGTCAACCAAACATCGACAGCCGCGCGCATCGACGCCCGAGCCTCTGGCACGCGAGCCGTGTCCGCGGTCTTCGGCGTGGGGTTTGACACGGATGAACGCGGATGAACACGGATTGACAACTAATCATGGACCGCCTTGAACAGGTCCCAGTTCACACATGGCCGTCATTGCGAGCGGAGCGAAGCAATCCAGCGATGGTGGAGCTCCACTTCTCTCGTCATGCCCGTGAAAACGGGCATCCAGAAAGCCGTCGGCGTGGATTCCCGCTTTCGCGGGAATGACAGTGTAGAGGCCATCTCCTGTCGTGACTCCGTCATGGGCCGGGGTTAAGCTCGGCCCATGAGCAAGGTCGCGGTCATCGTCGGTGTCGGGCCCGGGAACGGGGCGGCGTTTGCGCGCAGGTTCGCCTCCGAAGGCTACGCGGTGGCGCTGCTGGCCCGCGACGAGGCCAGGCTCGTCGAATTCGAAAAAGAGATTTCGGGCTCCAAGGCCTATGCCTGCGACGTGACCGAGCCGGCGGAGATCAAGGCCGTGTTCGCGGCCATTACCGCCGACCTCGGACCCGTCGACATGCTCGTCTACAATGCCGGCGCCGGCTCCTGGTCGACGCCGGACGAGACGACCGCGGAGGACATGGAGCGTTCCTGGCGCATCAATGCGCTCGGCTGTCTCCTGGCCGCGCAGGAGGTCGCGCCGGCCATGCGCGAGGCCGGCGCGGGCGCTATCGTGGTGATCGGCGCGACCGCGTCGAAGCGGGGCGGCGTAAGGACCACCGCCTTCGCCTCGGCCAAGGCGGCGCAGCTTTCGCTGGCGCAGTCCATGGCCAAGCATTGGGGCCCGGACGGCATCCACGTCGCCTATCTGGTGATCGACGGCGTGATCGACCTGCCCCGCACCCGCGACGCCATGCCCGACGCGCCGGACAGCTTCTTCCTCAAGCCGGCGGATATCGCCGAGACCGTCTACACCATCGCCCATCAACCCAAATCCGCCTGGACCTTCGAACTCGACATCCGGCCCTTCGGGGAGAAGTGGTAAGGTTTTCACTGAGCCGCCGGACCGGCCCCTCACCCCCACCCGGCCACCCACGGGATGGTACGCTATGGGTGGCCGGGTGGGGGTGAGGGGCCGGAGCCGACAAGGAAAGAACATGACAAACGCCCACCGTATCAAGACCACGCCCGACCCCTTTGAGCCGTTCAAGCTGGCGCAGGGCTACCGCCTCGGCGATCTGATCCTGCTCTCGGGCCAGGCCGCCATTACCAAGGAAGGCGAGATCGTCGGCGCCGACGATTTCGACGCGCAGGCCGCCCAGACCTTCGCCAATATCGGGGAGCTCCTGGAGCTTGCCGGCTCCGGGCTCGACAAGGTCGTCAAGGTCACCGTCTACCTGACCGACATGGCCAACTTCCCCAAGGTGATCGCGCTCCGGGAGAAATACTTCACCCCGCCCTACCCGGCGGACACCATCGTCGAGGTCTCCGCGCTGGCGCTGCCCGAGCTGATGATCGAGATTGACGTCATGGCGTTAGCCAATGGCGAGATCGTGGACGCGGAGTAGCCGCCGGCCGTCGCCCTATTTCCTGAGCCGCACGCCGGGCCCGCCGCCGTTTTCGTCGATGAAATCGATGCCGGCTTCTTCGAATGCCCTCACGATCGCTTCAATGGTGACACGGTTCGCGGATACGACGCCGGTCATCTTTTCCAGGCGCTTTATGGTCGCCAGCGAGACACCGGACTTATCGGTTAGATCGGCTTGGTCCCACCGAAGTGTCGCGCGGGCCGCGCGGATTTGATCTGACGTCAGTTTCATTGTGTCAATATGATTGGCTTCCGAGGCTTTTTTGAGCTTTCAGGTGTTGCAACTCCTGAAAGCTCATGCTACACTTAGAGTGTCATAGAGAATGTCGCAAGGAAACCCTTGCGTCAGCAGAGCGGGCCATGAGGGTGCACCAACACCCTGCACGGCCCTGACCACACCAACCTTGTAGGAGATTGGCATGGCTAATCCATCCCATAGCACAGCTGTACCTGATCGCCGAAACCCGGATACGTCTCTCAACTCCCAACCCGTCACCCCGGCGAAAGCCGGGGTCCATGTCGACGCGGGACTGGATTCCGGCTTCCGCCGGAATGACGGTGGGGTGAATGGGAATGACGGCGGAGGGGGAAACCCGGAACAGACGTCTAACTCCGTTCGTCCTGAGGTCCTGAGCTTGTCGAAGGGCGAAGGACCGAACGGCCGCTCAGGCTTCGACGAGCTCAGCCCGAACGGAATTCTAAACTGCCGCACCCTGCTCACAG
>JAKSBY010000289.1 GCA_022360855.1 Sphingomonadales bacterium
GCAATCTCCTTGAGCTCGTCGCCGATCTCGTCGCGGCCGATCGCCGTGAGCCTGTGCAGGCGAAGATCAAGGATCGCCTTGACCTGTACCTCGGTGAGGCGATAGCGGCCGTCTTTCACCGCATCGCCCGGCATTTCGATAAGCTCCAGGTAGGGCACCACGTCGGCGGCGTCCCATTCGCGGGCCAGCAGCGCCTCGCGGGCCGCTTGCGGCGAGGCCGCGCCGCGGATCATCGCCACCACCTCGTCGATATTGCTGACCGCGATAACGAGACCGACCAGGATATGCGCCCGGTCGCGCGCCTTGGTGAGGTCGTATTTGGTGCGCCGGGTGATGACCTCTTCGCGGAATTTGACGAAGGCCTCGATAATGCGCGCGAGGCCCATCTGTTCCGGTCGGCCGCCGTCCAGCGCCAGGATATTGACGCCGAAGGTGGTCTGCAGCGGCGTGAAGCGGAAGAGCTGGTTGAGCACCACGTCCGCGACTGCGTCGCGCTTGAGCTCGATGACCACGCGCACGCCGTCGCGGTCGGATTCGTCGCGCAGATCCGAGATGCCCTCGATACGCTTGTTGCGCACCCCGTCGGCGATCTTCTCGACGAGCCCCGCCTTGTTCACCTGAAAGGGAACCTCGGTGATGACGATCGCCTCGCGATCCTTCCGCAGCTCTTCTGTGTGCGTGCGGCCGCGCATCACCACCGAGCCACGGCCGGTCTGATAGGCAGCGCGGATGCCGCCGGTGCCGATGATCAGCCCGCCGGTCGGGAAATCCGGGCCCTTGATATGCTCCATCAGCCCGGCGACGTCGATGGCCGGATCGTCGATCCAGGCACAGCAGGCGTCGATCACCTCGCCCAGATTATGCGGCGGGATGTTGGTGGCCATGCCGACGGCGATACCGCCGGCGCCGTTGACCAGGAGATTGGGGAAGCGGGCCGGGAGCACGGTCGGCTCGCTCTCCGAGCCGTCGTAATTGTCCTGGAAATCGACCGTATCCTTGCCGATATCCGCCAGCAGTTCGCTGGCCGCCTTGGACATGCGCGCTTCGGTATAACGCATGGCTGCCGGCGGGTCGTTGTCCATGGAGCCGAAATTGCCCTGACCGTCGATCAGGGTCAGGCGCATGGAGAAATCCTGCGCCATGCGCACGAGCGCGTCGTAGATCGAGGTATCGCCGTGCGGGTGGTATTTGCCCATCACATCGCCGACGAGGCGTGCGGATTTGCGGAACGGCTTGTTCCATTCGTAGCCATTCTCGTGGGCCGCGTAGAGGATGCGCCGGTGCACGGGCTTCAGCCCGTCGCGCACATCGGGCAGCGCCCGGGCGACGATCACGCTCATGGCATAATCGAGGTAGGAGGTCTTCATCTCCTCCTCGATGGTGATCGGTTTGATGTCGCGTTCGGGGGGCGTGGTCGGGGTGTTTTCGCTCATTGAGAACGGTATCCTGGGACCGGTAAATCCGGCCTATTTCTTAAGTGTTCGCGAGGCGGGTCAGACGCCGGAACGCGCCGGAGACAGAGCACCACGAGATGTTGGGATTTTGCATGTGCATATATACCAACCGATGTGGTTGGGAGCAAGGATTCGCGGCACAAAATCGAGCGGAAAGACGGGCTCTGCGGGCCCGATCCGTCGGGGTGCGATCACACCGGGTTCTTGGCCAGGAAATCGGTCACAAGCTGTGCGACTTCCTGTGGCGCATCTTCGGGGCTGTAATGGCCCGCGCCGGGCAGCCGGTGGATTGGTGCGGTCGGGAAAAGCTGGCTGAAAAGCGGCAGGAAATGTTTGGCATGCAAGGTCCGGTCCTCTGCACCCCAGATCGCGAGTGCCGGCTTGTTCAGGACCGCCGCTTTCATCACCGGTTCGGGAACTTCGAATTGATGCGCGCCCGTGGCAAAGCCCTTGGCCCAGCCGATGGCCCCCGCCGCATGTGCCGGTGTTGGAAACGGCGCCCGATACGCCGCGAGCCAAGTGTCGGTTATGATCTCATTCCGCTCGAAGCCGTTTAGCTTCAGGGTCGATAAAATATTATAGTCGAGGTGGCCCAAGATCTCTTCAATGATGCCTTTCTCTTCGGCCTGCAAGATCCACTGGAACCATGGCGATACGGCCACATTCGCCGTCACACGCTCAACGAGGTCGGGCTGACCGAAGGGCGTCGGGCCGTTGACCGAAACGATGCGCCTGATCCGCCCGGGATGACGGGCCGCGAGCCCCATGCCGACCGGCCCGCCGAAATCGTGCATCGCCAGCGTGAGATCCGAGAGGTCCAGGTCCAGCACGAAAGCTTCAAGGTTGTCGATATGGTCCTGAAGCCAATAGGTACGGTCTTCCGGCGCCGCGCCCTTGCCGAAGCCCATATGGTCCGGCGCGATCACCCGCGCGTGTTCCGACCAAACCGGAATCTGCTGGCGGAACAGATAGCCCCATGTCGGCTCGCCATGGAGCAGCAAGAGCGTTTCGCGGCCCTCGCCTTCGTCCACGTAATGCATCTTAAAGCCCGGGGCGTCCGTATAGTGCGCCTTAAAGGGCCAGGTGCCGTCAAAGGTCTCGTCGGCCGCCACGGCCGGTGCCGGGCGGAGAACCGTCAGGTCTGCTTGCATTTCCATCGTGAAAGTCCCGCGCTCGTGAACCGTGCCCAATCTCTAGCGAGACACGGCGTCGGCGGCTTTCAGATTTCACCGTTTCAGAATCTGGCGCCGGCTGGCGTACAGGCTATTGCTTCCAGCGCACCTGAAAGGTGACGGTCGTTTCGCCCTTGGCCGGGATGTCGACAGTCCAGACGGCGTGCTCGGCGTCGCGCTTCACATGGGGGGCTGATTCTTCGAGGATCTCCCAGTCACCATAAAAGCGCTGGATGAAATCCACGGCGACGGGCTCCTCCTTGGCGTTTTTCAGAGTGACCTCCTGCGTGGCCCGGAATTGCCGGATGCGGTTCGGTCCCTGGCCGCGGGATTCGTCTCTGTAGTCGATCTGCCGTCGGCTGACGGTAACGTCGAAGGCCTGCCCCACCGTCAGCCGCGCCTCTTCGCCCTCGGGCGTGTGCGCAATACGGTCCTCGCCGACGAATCGCGGCTGGCCTTTGCTGTCTGCCTTGTAGAGCCGCACGATGCCCTTGGGCAGCGGCAGACCGAGCCCGGCCTCCTCGGTGTTGTACATCTCGATGAAGACGACGGCCGGCTGCCAGTCGGAGGTTCCCACGCCGAAAGCCGTGAACTCGTAGATTTTGTTTACCTGGACCTGCGGAGCTGCCATGAAGGCCACCTGCTTGGTCTGGTTGTTAGCGATCGTTGTCGCGCGCGGCAATGTGTAGAGGTGATAGTCGAGTAAGGCCTCTTCCTTGACTTTTACTGACGCCGTGACCACGACCTCCTCGAGTCTCTCCCGCCGGAAATCCCGCTGGGGCGCATAGACCCGGTTGGGCGTGCCGGCCACGACCTGGACCGCTGCATTTCGATAACCGATCCCACTGTTGTTGGTGAGGGTTACCCAGCCTTGAAGGTCCAGGCCGGTCTCGTCTTCGTTGAGCGTACCGACATAATCGGCCTGCCATGAGAGGCCGCCGGTCAGGTAGGTCAGTTGCAGGTCGCCGTCGGATTTGCGGCGGTTGTCCAGTAGCATGGAGAGAGTCGGCCGCGCCCTGAGGTTTGGCGGGATTTGGTCGAAGACAATCCGTCCGGCAAGGTTGGTTCCCCGGATTACCTCGATGCGGTCGCCGACGCGGAGCACCGCCCCGCCATTGGCTGACAGCACCGTCGCTTCCTCGACCGTATCCTGGCCGGTGGTGGGATGCGTGCGGAACAGGCGCACGGTCTGGCCAACCGCTTTTTCCAGGAGCTTGCCTGGATTGAGCAGATCGAAGTCGAAATTCTGCTCCACCAGCGTGAAACGGCCGCCTTTCAGGGTTGCGGTTTCCGGAATGATCTGGGCGGAGACGTCGGCATAGTCGAGCCGGGCGAGGCCCTTGGGCAGGGCGATCTGCCGCGTGTCCCGGACAAGCGCGAGGTTGTCGTTGTAGATGGTCAGGGCCAGGGCCGATTGATCGGCGGCGGTCGAGGCGACCGCCCCGTCGTTCTCGGCCTGCGCCGACATGCCGAAAAGCACCAGTAAACCCGCCAGTATGGTCAGTCGTGTCATGATCACGCTCCTTCCGAGGTCCCCAAGCGCCTTATGGGCCGCGAGAGGGGCGGAAATGGGGCAGCCTAGACCCCGCTCGCCGGATCGACGCCCCACCCGGAATGCCAGCCCCTCAATCGCCGCATATTGCCGATCTCGCAGGTCGCACGAAAGACCTCGCGCTCGAGTTTTTGATGCACCCGATGTCCGAGACCGTCCAGCGCTGGATTGACCGGCAAGTCTTCAAGCCCGCATCGGGCCGTTTTGATGACGTGATGCGCCAACTCGCCGCTTGCGCGCCTGTCGTGCGGTGCCGCCATCAGCAAGTCCTGCATGTCCGTGCAGTTCACGAGTTGGATGCTTGACGCGGGCAAGAGGTCGAAGCCCTGCTCGGCCGCGCTCAGCCAGCCCGACATGCGCTGATCGCGATGGAAGATATCCGGCCAGTCGCCCGCCAGGCCATGCTGCTCCCGCCAGGAAATCCAGCGGCCGAGCTCGGCGGCCTCGATCTTGGTGCTGACCCAGTCCTTGAACCGTCCTGCGAGCAGGGCCGGATTTGCGGCAACGTCGGGCCACTCGAGGCCGGCAAATTTGCCATGGAAATGGGCATGGCTCAGCCCGAGCCCGGCGCAGCGGGCGACGACCATGCCGGGCCTGAGCCAGTCGAACATCCGCCGCGAAAAGAAATAGCGGTCCATATCGACCGAGGCGCCAAAGCAATGCGCATCCCAAAGGCGTTGCAGATTGGGATCGACCTGCGGCCGGAAATCGATGAAGCGGTGCGGCACGCCGGCCCTGCGGGCCAGCTCCGGCGGCAACAGGCGGTCGGCCTTCGCCATGGTCGGAAAGCGCAGGGTGAAAGTCTCCACGGCCGTGCCCGAGGCAACGGCGGCGGCGAGCGCCATGCGGCTGTCATGCCCGCCGGTGAGCGGCAGGGCGATGCGCACGAATTTTGTCGCCAATATGCGTAGCGCCACCGAGAGGCACCCGGTGATTTTGTCCGCAAGCGCCGGGACGGTCAAATCGGCATAGCGGTCCGGCTGTGCCCGTTCGCAAGGGACAACCCGCGCCGCGTTCAGGTCGAACGCCATATCGGGCAGCAGTTTGACGGCGCCTTCCAACCGGCTTGCGGGCGGCGGATACCAGCCCATGCCGAACCAGCCTATGCGGCGCGGATGCGCTCGCCGCTCGGGAAACAGCCCTGCCAACAGCGCCAGACTCGAGGAGAGAACCGCCTCCCCCGGCCGTCGCCACGCGGCGAAGATGCCGAGCAGCCCCGCCGCGTCGCCGAACACTCGCCCGCCCGCGATCAGCGCCCAGCGGCCAAGCCAGGTCCGCGTAGCCTCGATTGCCGGCACTGGCGTATCCGACGTCACGACGTCGCCGATCAACACCGCGCCGTCGCCCCCGCTCTTCACCGGCAGGTGCGGACAGTGGGACAGCACCCATCCGCCCGGCACGTCAACCTGGCGCCAATCGGGTCCGATGGCGTGAAAGCTGCGGTCGATAATGAATTGCCGGCGGTGAAGAGGGCCCGGCATTATGGCCTAGAAGGGAATCTCGTCGTCGGGCAAGTCGTCCTGCGGGTGGGTCGACTGGCTCGGCCCGGGCGAGGCGCCCGAATAGCTCGGCTCCGCATCGCTGTAGCCGCCACCCTCGCCGCGGCTGTCGAGCATTTGCAGATCACCGCGGAAGCGCTGCAGAACCACTTCGGTCGTGTACCGGTCCTGGCCGGACTGATCGGTCCATTTGCGCGTCTGAAGCTGCCCCTCGATGAACACTTTGGAACCTTTGCGCAGGTAGTTCTCCGCCACCCGCGCCAGGTTGGGGTTGAAGATCACCACCCGATGCCATTCGGTCCGTTCGCGCCGTTCACCCGATTCCCGGTCTTTCCATTGCTCGGACGTGGCCACCGACAGGTTGACCACCGGGGAGCCGTCCTGGAGTGATCTCACCTCCGGGTCGCGGCCGAGATTCCCGACCAAAATGACTTTGTTGACACTGCCTGCCATGCGCTGCCTCTCCGTAGTCTTATGCCTGGGCCGGTTTGCCCGAAATGACTGCGGACAATAGAGCAAGGGGTGCGCCGCCGCCAGCGGCAATTGCACCGATTGCTGGTGCCGGGCGTGCCCATTCTCTATGCTGCGCCGGCCGAGGCGAGAATGGGAGACGGCGATGCGCGAACGGCTCTTGGCTCTTATGATTCCAGGCTTTTTGGCGATTCCGGCCGCGGCACAGGAACCGCAGGAGACGGATACGGTGCGCCCCGCGCCCTGTGCCGACAATCCCAGGTTCCGCGACTTCGATTTCTGGCTCGGGAAGTGGCGAGTCACCGACAACGCGTCGGGCAATCTGGCCGGCCATAATGAAATCGTGGCGGAAGAGTCCGGGTGCGTGCTCGTGGAAACCTGGCGCGGCCACAAAGGCAGCACCGGCCAGTCGATGAACTTCTTCAATCCGTTAACGAACGAATGGCGCCAGCTTTGGGTCTCTGGCAGCAGCGGGGGCTACGCCATTGATATCGCCGGCGGCCTGAGCCCGGCGGGCGCCATGGTTTTGGAAGGCGAGATATTCTATTTCGGCGCCGGCAACCGGTTTGCGTTTCGTGGCACCTGGACGCCCTTGGACGACGGAGCCGTCCGCCAGTTTTTCGAGCAATTCGACCCCGAATCGCAGGCCTGGAATAGCTGGTTCGACGGCAGATATGCGCGCATGGAGGACAACTAGGATCCCTCCGTCCGATCCGCCAAGGCCACGGCCGTGCCATAGGCCAGGATTTCGAATTTCATGGCGTCGTCCTCGGAGCCGCCAATGCCGGTGGTCGCCATGCGCAGATTATAGATAGCATTGCAGCCCGCGCGGCGCGCCTGGCCTTCGAGCCGGAGCAGCGCGTCCCGCCTTGCCCGTGCCAGCACGCGGCCGAGCACCGGAATCTCCCCGCCGATGATGCGCCGGAAGATCACCGGAAATCGGCGGATCACCGCATGCGAGACCACTACAGACGCGCTCACCAACTGGCTCGCCGTGGCCTCCCCGGGCAGGGACTTGTCAGTCGAGACCAAGAGCCGGGGTCCCGCTTCCTTGCGCCGCAGCCTGAGTTCGTGCCGCCGGGCGAGGATGCGCGCGACAGCCCACAAGACGACGAAGGGCGCCGCCGTGAAGAGCAGCCAGTCGAGCCAGGGGGCATCGTTGACCCAATAGGCCTGGAGCATCTCGCCCCAGGGCGCGGTCTTGAAGAAATCGATCAGCTCGTTCATTCGGCCAGCTTCACCGCCGTGCCGTAAGCGAGAATCTCGGCGGCGCCGCCGGCGATATTGGCGGTGGTCAGCCGCACGTTGACGAGCGCGTCGGCGCCTTTCGTCGCGGCCTCGTCGACCATGCGGTCGATGGCCTCGCGCCGGGCGTCGTTCATCAGCTCCGTATAGCCCCTGAGCTCGCCGCCGACGATGTTCTTGAGGCCGGCCATGATATCGCGGCCGAGATGCTTGGCGCGCACCGTACTGCCCTGGACGAGGCCTAGTTGATCGGCAATGTCGCGCCCGGCGACCTGCTCCGTGCTGGTGACAATCATAGCGCCTCCAAATAGGGAAACGACCGGCTAAAGCCGACGGTAAGGCGCTATTTCGGGGTTTGCGCGGCCCAGGTCAAGGCCACAGGATCATTTCGTCGCCGCGAACTTCGTATCCGTTGAGCGAATCGAGGAAGGTTTGCCCGGCCACCGAAACCTGAAGCTCCGAGTTGGTGACGCTCGCCGGCAGGCCCCACATTTCCAACGGCCCGTAGCTCAAATAGTCGAGCTCCACCGGGGCGCCGCGGATCTTGCCGCCGGCGGTGGCGTATTCCAGCGTATAGTCTTCTTCCCGAAGATCGAAGCCGAGGCGGCGCGCATCCTCCGAGGCGAGGATGACGTGGCTGGCGCCGGTATCGATCATGAAGCGGACGAGCTTGCCGGAGACTTCGGCCTCCATCCAAAAATGATTGCCGCGGCCGCGGTGAACGACGATCCCGCCGCCGTCCCGCATCTCCACGCCCGCGTCGTTGTCACCGGAGGCAACCACGGTGGCCTTCTGGACTACCGAATCCATTAGTGCGCCCGACCATTGCTCCCGCTTCATGATCAGCGCAATCGCAATCGCCGAGATGATGGCGATCACGAAAAAACGGATCATCTTGGGGAGAAACGTGCCGCTATCGGGATGAACCGGGCGCGCCCGTTCCCAATCCTCAAGCCCATCGTGAAGAGCGCCCGAACGAGGCTCAAAATCGCTACGCGCCATGCTGACTTCCCGAGCCGAACCCTACTCGTGGATAAAATAGAAAACAGACGCAAACGATGCGTTAAAGAATAGCTAAAATGCGCCGAGAATTGACTTTACCTTGCCCGTCAATGCGGTCTGCAGCGCCGCGCCCCGGTCCTTCGGCAAGCCATAGGTCGAAAGCCAGAGGCCGCAATGGGTGTCCGCCTCGCCGGGCTCCAGTTCGATGATCATAAAGGCGTTGTTCAGGTCGGGAATCGAGATGGCGATGCCGTTGCCGTGGGCATCGACCAGGGCTTCCACGCGGCCCTCGAATTCCATGCCCGGCCCGAGGGCCAGGGTGACGGAACCGCCGGGCGCGAGGCCGGCGAGCTCATCTTTCAGGAGCCCGGCGGCCCCGCCAAAGAGCCGTTTCCAGGCGCCGCCGCGCGGACCGGGAAGCTGCGGCCGCGCGTGAACCATCTTGCGCGGCGTTCCGGCGTGGTGTTCCACATAGTGCTTCAGGTTCCGCAGCATCATCCGCCAGCCAGTATCGACGCCGAAATAGTGGTCGTCCCATTTATCGCCGACGGCAAAGCCCGAATGGACCAGGCGCACTACTGTTTGCCCGTCCTTGGTTTCGATAAAGATGTCGACGATGAGTTGGGTATCCATTCCCTCCGGCACCCAATTATCCTCCCAGCGCAGGCGCTGGTTGGGCTCCCAGATGGTAATCGTCGTCGGCCATTCGACGCCCTCGCCCCAGGATAGAAGCACTTGCTCGCCGACGCCCTGCCCGCCGCTTGCTTTCAGGGGAAACCAGTTCTGCAGACCCGCCGGGTCGCTCACCGCCCGCCAGACTTCCTCCACGGTCGCGTCGACCTCCAGTGCGATGTCAATCGTTCGCGTCTTTGTGTCCGTCATCTTCATCCCCCTGAGGTTTTGGATAGGCCGTCGCCACAATGCGAAAGGTCCGGTGGTCTTCGGCATCCGGCTCATTGTATTTGGCGATCAGACCGGCCAGGGACTTGGCCAGTTCTTCGGCAAAGGCCGCCTGCGTGGCCGGAGAGGAAAAGCTGACCTCGCTGTCGACCGCCAGGGTCGAGAGCTTCTTGCCGGCCGCATCGGCGCCGCGCCGAAGCTCGCCCAGCTCGGCAAGGCTGCGACCGGCCAGGGCGACCAGATAGGCGCCGGAGAACTTGTCACGAACTCGGGTGAGATCAGAACCGGCGCTGCCGAACGCCTTGGGCGAGATCACATAACGCCGGGCCGTGGCAACGAGCCGACGCTCGATACAATTGCCTTTGCGTACATCTTCGACATGCTTGAGCAGCCCGGCCCGCTCCAGTTGCTTGACGTGGTAGCCGAGCCGCTGACGCGGCAGCTTGAGCGCCTTGGCCGCGCTCGAAGCCGAGCCGGGCTCACGCAGATGATCCATCACCCGGCGCTTCACCGGGTCGAGCAGCGCCGTCGCGCCCGTTGCATCATCGATAACCTGAATATCAGCCTGCATGACAAATATAATCATCTAGAAAAATTATTTTGTCAAGATACCCCATCAATGACCCTGAGGAGACTCAGCGCCTACAGGTCGCTAAGGCCGCAGCAGAAGTTGGTTGCCCCTGACCTCGTAGCCCGAAAGCTCGTCGAGAAAGCTCATGCCCAAAAGCGAATGTGTGAGATCGGCGCCGTTGACGTAGGCGCGCATGTCGGTGACCGCAATCGGCCCGACCGTGACCGACGAGAGCCGGACCGGCGCGGCCCTGACCTGGCCATTAGCGGTCCGGAAGGGACGGCTGAACTCGAGCTCCGCCAAGTCAAATCCCAGACGCTCCGCGTCGAATGGGCTCAGGATGATTTCGCTGGCGCCGGTATCCACGGCAAAGCGCACGCGACGGCCGTTCACTTCGGCGTCAATGTAAAAATGCCCGTCTATGGCTTTGCTCACCACAACATCGCTGCCCACGGCAACCGGGCGTTCCGGGCTCAGCGCCGACTGCATCCGCGCGACCGGGCCGCCGAAGCCGCCGGTGAACTGCGATATGGTCAGCGTGACCGCAGCAATGATCAGCACCCAGTAGCCGAACATTTCGATAAGCTTCGGC
>JAKSBY010000750.1 GCA_022360855.1 Sphingomonadales bacterium
GCCCTCGGTGGAAGCGGGCCATTCGCCCAGGTCGTCGCGGGCGATCATGACCTGGGCGACGATCTCGCCCGCCGAGAGGTTGCGCACCAGCCGCTGCGTTCCGGTATGGCAGAAGCGGCAGTTCAGGGTGCAGCCGACCTGTGAGGAGACGCAGAGTGTGCCGCGATCCTCCTCCGGGATGTAGACCGTCTCCGCCTCGCTGCCGTCGGTGAAGCGCAGCAGGTATTTGCGCGTGCCGTCCTCGGAATACTGCGCCGAGACGATCTCGGGCCGGGAGACGCGAAAACGCTCCTCCAGAAGCGCACGGACGTCCTTCGAGACGTTCTGCATGTCCGCGAAGTCGGTGACCCCACGGTGGTAGACCCAGTGCCAGATCTGTCCGGTTCGCATCCTGGCCCGACCGTCCGGAACGCCGGCCGCGATCAAGGCATCCCTGAGTTCACCGCGCGACAGGCCGAGGATGTCCCGCCGGGCCTCAAGATCGGGCGCGCGCGGCTGGACGACCGGGTCGATATGGCCGGGGATCTGCACGCTGTCCTACCGGCACGCCTCGGTGATCGCCTTGTAGGCGGCAGAGAAGCCCATAAGCGAATACGTATCGGTGGTCCGCGTGCCGCGGCTCGACGTGCCGGTCACCACCATGCGGCTGCCTCTTTTCATCGCCTCGACGATCGCCTTGTCGGCGTTCTCGTCGTCCATCCAGGCGCTGTCGGCGACGGTGAAGAGCTTGAAGCGCTTGCCGCCGATGGTCGCGGTCACGCCCTGGCCGTCCGCATAGGTATAGCCGGTGATCACGCTGACCTCGTTAAACACCGCGCGCTTCGGCCAGTGGGTCACCGTCAGATACGCCTCGCCGCGGCGCACATTCTTTTTGCTGGCGGTCCATTTCTTCGGCTCGGAGCGCATGTAGCAGACCTTGGCGCCGTCATCGTAGACGTCGATAAAGGCGTCCCAGTCGCGCTCGCTAACCAATACATCGCGCTTGACCGCTGCATTCGCGGCTCTCGCGGCCAGCAGGCCGGCCACGATCAAAAGTCCGAAAAATCTCACTTGTCGTCGTTCCATGGTTCAGTTCTTGCTTTGTCTGATCACCACGCCGCCATGCACATGCTCCGGCACGGGCTCGCCGCCACC
>JAKSBY010000719.1 GCA_022360855.1 Sphingomonadales bacterium
CACCGGCAAGACCTTCGGCTGGGCCTTCTGGCAGTCCATCGACCATATGGGCCGCTGGGCGCAGGACCATCCGACCCATCTTGCCATCTTCAACCGCTTCCTGGAGATCGCCGAGGCCCGCGGCGCCGATATCCGTTTGCGACTCTGGCACGAAGTCTCGGTGCCGCAAGCCGAGGACTGCGTGCTCGAATACATCAACTGTCATCCCAAGACAGGCTTTCTGCCGTTCCTCGATGCGGAAGATTTTCCTTCCTGATCAAGTCTCCATTCGCTTGAAACCAAGCGTCCGGCCGGGCGGCCCGATAGTGTCTTGAGTTTGAGAGAAACGGTTTCGGAGTTTCGGGCATGGCCATCCAGCATCCAAAATTCCTCGCCGCAGCGGTTCAGGCGGCGCCGGCGTTCATGGACCTCCGCGCATCGGTGGACAAGACCGTCAGCCTGATCGCCGAGGCCGGCAGGAACGGTGCCCGGCTGATCGCCTTTCCGGAAACCTGGATCCCCGGCTATCCGCTGTGGGCCTGGCTCGACGCGCCGGCCTGGGCCATGCAATTCGTGCAGCAATATCACGACAACTCGCTGGATTTGGGCAGCGCCGAAGCGGCCGAGATCGCGACCGCGGCGGCGGAACACAACATCTACGTCATGCTGGGCTTCAGCGAGCGGGCCGCGGCCACGCTCTACATCTCGCAAGCCCTGATCGGCGCTGACGGGGAGTTCGTTTTCTGCCGGCGCAAGCTCAAGCCGACCCATGTGGAGCGCACGGTATTCGGCGAGGGCGACGGCAGCGACTTCAAGGTGGTCGACACCGAGCTCGGCCGCCTGGGCGGGCTCTGCTGCTGGGAACACCTGCAGCCGCTCTCCAAATACGCGATGTATGCGATGAACGAGCAGGTGCATGTGTCGGCTTGGCCGACCTTCGCGCTCTACGACGGCATCGCCTATGCGCTGGGCCATGAAGTGAATCTGCGGGCAAGCCAGATCTACGCGCTGGAGGGCCAGTGCTTCGTGCTCGCCCCGACGGCGGTGACGACACCCGCCATCGTCGCGCAATTGGCGGACAGCGCCGGCAAGAAAGACCTGCTGAAGACCGGCGGCGGCTACACCAAAATCTTTGCCCCCGACGGCCAACAGATCAGCGAAGACCTGCCGCCGGATCAGGAAGGGCTGGTCTATGCCGAAATCGATCTCGGCATGATCTCGCTCGCCAAGGCGGCGGCCGACCCGGCCGGCCACTACGCTCGGCCCGACGTGACGCGGCTTTTGCTTGACGACCGGCCCCGGCGGCCGGTGGAGCGAGCCTCGGAGAGAGCCGATGCGCCAGCCGAAGAGCCCGCCGACACCGAAACCAGCGAGTTCTCCGCCTGAGTTCCCGAAAGGTCAATTAAGCCTTCGTTTTGGTTCAAGAAACCAAGTCCGATCCGCTCTATCCATGAAAAGGAAAAATGAAGAGCCATGCCGACCGCCCGGCACGGCTCAAGGGAGGTTACATCCATGCCAAGGCGCACCGATCTGATCATCACAACCGGCCCGCGAGCGGCTGCGGCGCTCTTGTTCTCGACCGCCTTGGTCGCACCGCCTGGCGCCCTGGCTCAGGACGAATCCGACGAGACGGGCGCTACCCTGGAGCGGATCACGGTGACCGCCCAGCGGGTCGAGGAGAGCCTCCAGGAAACACCGATCTCGGTCAGCGCCTTCACCGCGCAAGCTATTGACAGCCTGGCGGCGACAAACATCCAGCAGGTCGCTGAATTTGCACCCAATGTGGTGTTCGATTTCACCGCGCCGATCTCCGGCGCCTCCAACGCCGCCGGCGTCTTTATCCGCGGCATCGGTCAGTCCGACTTTGCGCTGACCACGGAAGCCGGCGTCGGCACCTATGTGGACGGCGTCTACATGTCGCGCTCGATCGGCGGCGTGCTCGACGTTTTGGATGTGGAGCGCATCGAGATCCTGCGCGGGCCGCAGGGCACGCTGTTTGGCCGCAACACCATCGGCGGCGCCATCAACATCACCTCGCGCGCGCCCAGCGACGAGTTCGGCGGATCGCTCGAGATCAGCGGCGGGCGCCGCGGCCGCGTGCATCTGCGCGGCTCGCTCGACGTGCCGATCAGCGACACGTTCGCTCTGCGCCTGTCCGCGTCATCCAAAGACCGTGACGGCTATGTACGCACCGTCAATCTCGCCGATCCGTCGGACCCCGGCGTCGATCTCGGCAACGAGAACCGGCAGGCCTTCCGGGGCTATGCGGTGTGGGAGGCGAGCGAGACGGTCACCGTGTCGCTGACCGCCGACTATTCCCGCATCCGGGAGAACAACGCGGCCTCGATCCTCAGGGGTGTGACGGGCGACGACGGCAATCCGCTGCAGGGCCCGGTGGTGTTCATCCATAACCTGTTCGGCGCGCCGGCGATCGATCTGCCCGGCTTCCCGAACGCGCTCTATACGGACGCCAACTTCGTCACCGGCGACCTGTCGACTTCCTTCGCCACGGGGCCCAACGGTTCGTCGATCGATGGCTGGGGCATCGCCGGGACCCTCGAATGGGCGGCCTCGGACGCCTTCAACGTGAAGTCCATCAGCGCCTATCGCGACACCGACGGCGCCTTCAACCGCGACGCCGACGGCTCGCCGCTGAACATCACCCATACCTCCAATTTCGACTATTCGCACTGGCAGTTCAGCCAGGAACTGCAGGCCACGGGCCGCCTGTTCGACGAGCGGCTGAGCTATGTGGCCGGGCTCTACTATTTCACAGAGGAAGGCAGCGACCCGATCATCGTGCCGCTGTCGGACGCCTTCGGTACGGTGATCCTGGAAGACGTTCTGATCGACAATTCGAGCTACGCCGCCTATGTGCAGGCCACTTTCGACGTGACCGAGGCGCTGGCGCTGACCGCCGGTATTCGCGTGACCGAAGACAAGAAGGACTTCTTCACCACCCAGTTCCTGGAAGTGGGGACGGCCGGGCCGATGAACCCGTTCCTGATGTTCCCGCCGGTCGGGCTCAGGATCCCGCTGGTTCCGCCCGCTTCGTTCGTCGAGTCGGACTTCTCGGATGTCTCGCCGCGCTTCGCCATCGAGTATCAATGGTCGGACGACCTTCTGACCTATGCCTCCTACAGCCAGGGCTTCAAGTCCGGCGGCTTCAACCTGCGCTACGTGGTGCCGCGCGAGGCGGTCCTGCCCTTCGATCCGGAATCGGTCGACAGCGTCGAGATCGGTTTCAAATTCGAAGGCCTCGACCGCCGACTTCGGCTCAACGGTGCCGGCTTCTACACCGACTATACGGGCATCCAGGTCACCGTCTTCGAGGGCCTCGGCGCACCGGTCACCCTGAATGCCGGCGATGCGGAAATCTGGGGCTTCGAAGTGGAGCTGGCGGCGCTTCCCCTGCCGAACCTGCAGCTTCAGCTCTCGCTCGGCTATACGGATGCCGAATACACGGAGATCCGCGCCAACCCGGCCTTCGTGCTGACGCCTGAGCAGGTGATCACGCTGGATACCGCGCTGCCCAATACGCCGAAATGGCAGACCTCGCTGGCGCTCGACTACACTATCCCATTCGCCAATGAGGGCAGCATCGATCTGCATTTCGACTGGAGCTTCACCGACGACATTGCGAACGACGCGCAGAACTCCCCGTTCCTGCTGCAAAGCTCCTACAGCATTCTCAATGCCGGCATCAGCTACAACGCCCCGAGCGGCCGCTGGTCGATCCGCTTCTTCGTTGATAACCTGACCGACGAACGCTATATCGTCTCGGGCGATTCCAACTTTGGCATCGGCTTCCACGAGGCCAATTTCAACCGCCCGCGGGAGTGGTTTTTTACCGCCAAAGTGACGTATTAGCGGATGGTCAGGTGGTCATTGACGAGACGGTCCTTAAGGACTTCGAACGCGATGGCGTCGTTTATCTTCCAGGTGTAGTCGACGAGGGTTGGCTTGGAAGGCTGGCGGCGGCGATCGATCGCGACATCGCCGATCCCGGTCCCTTCGTGCATGGCTATCAGAGCGCCGGCGGCGAGGGGCGATTTCACGGCAATATGCGGCTCTGGGAGCAGGATCCCGATTTTGCCGACTACTGCCTGAACTCGCCGCTCCCCGAGCTCGCGGCGACGTTCCTGAAGACGGATAAGGTCAACCTGTTTTATGACCAACTCTTCGTGAAGGAACCGGGGACGTCGGACCGGACGCGCTGGCACAACGATCAGCCCTACTGGCCGGTGCGCGGCCGGCAGGTCATGTCGTTCTGGCTGGCGCTCGATCCGGTCACGAAGGACTCGGGCGCGCTCGAATTCATCGCCGGCTCCCACAGAGGGGGCCGCTGGTTTCAGCCCGAGCCCTTCGCCGAGGGTGCGCCGCCTTACGAACGCAATCCCGACTACGAACCGATCCCCGATTTCGATGCCGAGCGCGACCGGCATGAGATTGTCTCTTGGGAGATGGCGCCGGGCGACGTGATCGCGTTCCACGCCATGATCGTGCACGGCGCCGGTGGCAATCTGACCGCCTTCCGGCGCCGGCGTGGCTACACGGTGCGCTATTGCGGGGATGATGCGGTCTACTACGCCGGCGCCGGAGTTCACCACGGTATCCGCAATCCAACCCTGGAAGACGGTGCGCCGTTGACGAGTGATCAGTATCCGATGGTTTGGAACGCCGGCCGCGACGTGACCTAATCCTGTTTTCAGGACGCCTTCCTGACCTCTTGCCAAAGGTCGCGGGCAAGGATCTCCAACGCCCGCACCACCGCCTCCCGGGTTTCGTTATCGAGCGAATCGACCGCCTCCGCCAAGGGTATGAGCGGATCATGGGAGAGGATCGCGTCTCCGGCCGATGTCAGCTCCAGGAAATGGCTGCGGCGGTCGTCGTGGTTGTCGGAACGTCTCAGCAGGCCTTTTTCCACCAACAGGGCGACCGTCTTCGACGCGCTACCCTTTGAGATGCCGGCCTGGCGGGAAAAGGCCAAAACCGTGCAAGCGGTGCGGTTGGCGTCGGCGAAATAGCGAATGGCGCGCCATTGCGCCGGCCCGAGCCCCTGGTTGTTGATCTCGTATCCAAGGGTCGAGACGAACTCCAGCAGCCTTGCAATGGGCCACCCCCGGCGGTCTGAGACCAACTGGTGTTCGTGATTATCCATCGCGCCGGCCTTTCAGGCCTCCTTGCTAGTGGTCCGATAAATACTGTTCAGACAAAACACATACCATAAACGTTAAACAAAACACCTGCACTGAAGGGCAATATCCCCTGGCGTACTAGCGAGTTTCGTGCCGCCTGTCGGTTTCTGCTCGGTAAGCCAGGATCGCCGTCCCCTGCAAGTAAAGTACTGTAAACGCCTATCGGTCCGGATGGGCGTTCGGCACGCGTCGCCGGGCCAATTGGGCGAGATAGCTAACAACTCGTTCATCATAAAGAATTCCTTAAGGTTTCGGGGTGAAACTATCATCAGCTTCGATTGATTTAAGGGATTCGAAGGGCTCCAGAGTGGCAACGGCGCGCGAAATCAGCAGCAGGCATGCACAATCGCGGACTTGCACAGGCGCGTATGTTCAATCCCGGCCGAAGCAGAGCGTGGCGTCAGGCTCCTTCCGGGCCCGTCGCTTTGGGAACGTGATGAACCGATTGAGGACGGGAAACGAAACATGACGAGCACCGAACATAGTGAACGACTGAATTTTCTGGGGATCGATGACGAAATCTGTGATGCCCTGAGGCTTCTGAAACCGATCGCCGAGAAAGAAATCGACGCGGTACTGGACGAATTCTATGCCCACATCAAGAAGTGGCCGGACGTCGCCGGCTTCTTCGAGGGCACCGACCACATGTCGCAGGCCAAGGACAAGCAGGCGCGGCACTGGCTGAACATCCTTTCGGGCAAGTTCGACGACAGCTATGTGAATTCTGTGAGGGCCATCGGCCAGGCGCACCACCGGATCGGCCTGAACCCGCGCTGGTATATCGGCGGCTACGCCTATCTGGTCGCCGGGCTTCTCAAGGCGGTCGTCGAGGGCGGCGAAAGCCTGAAGGAGGAAGGCGCGGATATCGCCACCTTGCAGACCGCCGTCGTCAAGGCGGCGCTGTTGGATATGGATTACGCCATCTCCATCTATCTGGAGGAAGGCAAGAAGGAGAAGGAAGAGACGCTGTCGCGGCTTGCCGAAGAATTCGAGAACGGCGTCGGCGAGGTCGTGCATGCGATCTCTTCGGCCACCACTGAGCTGAGCGCCACGGCGGAGTCCATGAGCAAGATCGCCGAGGATACCCTGCAGAAGGCACAGGCCGTTGCGGCGGCAACGGAGCAGGCGTCCGCAAACGTCAATACCGTTGCGGGCGCTTGCGAGGAGCTGGCGGCTTCGGTGCAGGAAATCGGCAGCCAGGCGATCAATTCGGCGGAGGCCGCCAGCACCGCGGTCAACGATGCCGAAACCGCGAACTCGCAGGTCGAGGGCCTGATCACCGCCGCGCAGAAGATCGACGAGGTGACGGTGCTGATACAGGACATCGCCTCGCAGACTCATCTGTTGGCTCTCAACGCCACCATCGAGGCCGCGCGCGCGGGCGATGCGGGCAAGGGCTTTGCCGTTGTCGCGCAGGAGGTGAAATCGCTGGCCGGCCAAACGGCCAAGGCCACCGACGACATCGCGTCGCAGGTCGGCAGCGTGCAGACCGAGACCAAGGGCGCCGGCGGCGCCATCAAGGCGATCGGCGAGCGGGTCAACGAAATGAGCCAGGTGGCCAATGCCATCGCCAGCGCGGTCGAGCAGCAGCAGGCGGCGACCAAGGAAATCTCCCGCAATGTGCAGGAGGCTGCCGCCGGCACCAAGGACGTGACCCAGAACATCACCGGCGTCAGCGAATCCGCATCCGAAGCCGGCAATGCCGCCGAGCAGGTGGTTTCCGCGGTCACCGAGCTCGGCCAGCAGTCGCAGGTACTCAGCGATCAGGTTCAGGCATTCATACAGAAAGTTCGTGCGGCCTAGATTGGGACCACTCTCTTGGACCGCAACCCGGGGTCCGCGATTTGGCGTGCAAACTGATCGCGGACCCCACTCTTTATCGCAATGCCGGTGTGGCAACTTGACGCAGCTCAATAGTTCGCGAGAGAACCATTTTTCTGCGAATTCAGATGTCTTGACTTGATTCTGCTCAAGTTATGATAAGTCAGTATGCGGTAGATTGCGGCATATTACTTTAGATTGGGGGAGGTGAACTTGTCTGCTACTACTCAAGCCCTGCCGGACTACGAACCCTTTCCTCGTGGCCATATTCTCCTGGCCGACAACGATCTTTGCGCCGCGGAAAGTCGGGCCCTTGCGCTGAGGCGCTCCGGCCACACCGTTGAGCTGGCCAGGGATGGCCGGGAGGCCATAGCCCTTCTGCAACGCCAGGTGTTCGATCTGGTTCTGCTGGAAATCCTGATGCCGGAAACCGATGGCCTCGAGGTGTTGCGATGGCTCAGGGGCAGGGCCGCCGGGCGCATAACGCCGGTCATCGCCATGTGCGGCGGCCCTTCGGTGCTGCCCGGCGCGGTGGCGCTCGATTTGGCCGAGGCCCTGGGTGCAAGCGGCCGCCTCCATAAGCCATTCTCGCTCGATGAGTTGTTCAGCGCCGTCGCGTTTTATATGGACACATCGCCGGAGGCGGTGCGGGTGAGCGGCGCCTGACCTGCCTGCTTCGCCCGCCCAGAATAAGCTTGAGATCGGGCGGCGAGTTCTGAGATAACAGGTGGGAACCACCCGTCAGTTTCGGTAGCGCATTCGCGGCGGCCAGGCCGCCGAAGTGCCGTTGGCCGTGACCGCCGCTTTTGAGGGAAAGAAGATGAACTACGAACCCGCCGTCTCGCCGCTTTCGCCCGCCGCGCTCGGCGATCAGGCGCTGTTCCGCCAGCAGTGTTACGTGGACGGCCAGTGGGTTGACGCCGACAGCGGCAAGACCGTGGAGGTCACCAACCCGGCGACGGGCGAGATCATCGGGACGGTGCCGAACATGGGCGCGGACGAAACGCGGCGTGCCATCGAAGCGGCGGACGCCGCCTTCTCCGCTTGGCGCGCGACGACGGCCACGGAGCGTAGCTGGATTTTGCGGCGCTGGCACGACCTGATGCTCGAAAATACCGAGGATCTGGCGCTTCTGATGACCTTGGAGCAGGGCAAGCCGCTCGCCGAGGCGCGTGCCGAGATCGGGTTCGCGGCCTCGTTCCTCGAATGGTTCGCGGAGGAGGGAAAGCGCATCTATGGCGACATTATCCCGCAGCATCAGCCGGATAAGCGTCTGGTCGTCATCAAGCAGCCCATCGGCGTCATCGGGGCGATCACGCCGTGGAACTTCCCGGCGGCGATGATCGCGCGCAAGGCCGGTCCGGCGCTGGCCGCGGGTTGTCCCATTGTCGTCAAGCCGGCCACCGCGACGCCCTATTCGGCGCTGGCGCTGGCCGAACTGGCGGAGCGCGCCGGCGTTCCAAAGGGCGTCTTCAGCGTCGTCACCGGCTCGGCGCGGGCCATCGGCGGCGAGCTGACATCCAATCCCACCGTCCGCAAGATTACCTTCACCGGCTCCACCGAGGTCGGCAAGACCCTGATGCGCCAGGCCGCGGATACGGTGAAGAAAGTGTCGATGGAGCTCGGCGGCAATGCACCCTTCATCGTGTTCGATGACGCCGATCTCGACGCTGCGGCGGAGGGTGCCATCATCTCCAAATACCGCAATACCGGTCAGACCTGCGTCTGTGCCAACCGTATCTATGTGCAGGCCGGCGTGTACGACGCCTTCGTCGAAAAGCTGAAAGCAAGGGTCGAGGCCATGAAGGTGGGCCCGGGCACCGAAGAGGGTGTGGTGCAGGGCCCGCTGATTGATGAGGCGGCCGTGGCCAAGGTCGAGGAACATATCGCCGATGCCGTCGGGAAGGGCGGCCGTGTCGTGACCGGCGGCAAGCGCCACGCGCTCGGCGGCACGTTTTTCGAGCCGACCATCGTCGCCGACGCCACGCAGGACATGCTCGTCGCCCATGAGGAGACCTTCGGGCCCCTGGCGCCGATCATCCGCTTCGAGACCGACGCGGAAGCGGTCGCGCTCGCCAACGATACCGAATACGGTCTTGCCGCCTATTTCTACGCCCGCGATGTCGCCCGCGTCTGGAAGGTGGCCGAGGCGATCGATTCCGGCATGGTCGGCATCAATACCGGCCTCGTCTCAACCGCCGTGGCGCCCTTTGGCGGCGTCAAGGAATCGGGCATCGGCCGCGAGGGCTCGCACTACGGAATCGACGAGTTCGTCGAGATCAAATACCTCTGCATGGGCGGTATCGAGTAGGCGCCGCTTTTGAGCTCAACCGCCGTCTAGATGAGCGACCACGGTCTCGGCCGTAAGCCGGCTGACACGTAGGTTTGATTCGGCGGTGACGCCGGCGATATGGGGCGTCAGGATCAGATTGGGGACGTCGCGAAACCTGGCGCCTGTCTCGGCGGTGACCGGCTCCGATTCGAAAACATCCAGCGCGGCGCCGGAAAGCCGGTTCTCCTTAAGGGCCGCCACCAGCGCAGCCTCGTCGACGATACCGCCGCGCGCGGCGTTGATCAGGCAGGCGCCGGGCTGCATCTGGCCCAGCGCACCGGCGTTGATCAGGTGACGCGTCTCCTTGGTCAGGGGGACGTGCAGTGAGATGACGTGCGAGCTTGCCAGCAGAGCGTCGAGCTCGCACCGCTCCGCGTCCAGCCAGGCCGGGTCGGACGCCTCGACATAGGGATCGAAGGCGGCGACCGTCATGCCGAGCGCCCGGGCGCGGGTTGCCACCTCGCGGGCGATAGCGCCGAAGCCGACGAGTCCCATCTGCTTGCCCGCCGCCTCGCGCCCCATCAATTGGGTCCGCGGCCAGGCTCCGCCGGCCACGTGATCCGTCGCCGCATAGACCCCGCGCAGCAGGACGAACGCCGCGGTGACGACGTATTCGGCCACCGAAAGGTCGTTCGCACCCGTCGCCGGCCTCACCGCGATGCCGCGGGCCTTGCAGGCGTCGAGATCGATATTGTCGAGGCCGACCCCGAGCCGGCCGACCACTTCCAGCCCTGCCGCAGCTTCGAGCAATGCGCCGCGCACCTGCGTCCGATTGCGCACCACGAGCGCGCGGGCATCGGCCACGGCGGCCAACAGGGCCTCGGGCTTGTCGATCAAGGCCGGGTCGTAGACCACGTCCCGCCCCGCGAAGACCTCAGCGATGACGCCCTCGTCCATGAACTCGGCAACTACGATTTCGGCCATCAGCCGATACTACCCCGTCGGCGTTCCGATGTCTCGGCAAGTGCGACGATCGTCTCGTAAAGCATGGTCGGGACGACGAGGCCCTCGGCGTCCGCCCGCCGGCGCGATTCGAGCCGGCTTGTGCCCGGCAGCCGTACGCCGGGCTCGGCCTGCATGGCCTCGACGAGGACCGCCAAACGTTCCGCGAAGGCGCCGGCCGAAACCCGGTCCGGGTCGATGGCGATCAAGACCTGCCCGACATTGGGCGCGTCGCCGGCGCCGTCGAAAAAGGAGGTTGCCTCGAAGCCGAAATGACTTCCGGTCAAGGCCGCCGACAGGATCTCGATCATGAGGACGAGCGCCGCGCCCTTGGCGCCGCCGACCGGCACCATGGAGCCGGCGAGCGCGGCGGCCGGATCGGTCGTCGGGTTGCCCTCCGCATCCATGGCCCAGCCCTCCGGGATGGCCTCG
>JAKSBY010000472.1 GCA_022360855.1 Sphingomonadales bacterium
TGACCATCTTGAGCACGCCGGGCGGCAGCTCGTCGCCGCGCTGCAGCTTTTCGACCTTTTCCTCGAAACGCTGCTGCAGCGAGGCCTTCGATTCCTCGAACTGCTTCTTCAGGGCCTCGATCTTGCCCATCATCTCGTCATTGGCGATGGCGATCTTCCACCAGTCGAGCTTTTTGAGCTCCTCCAGCGCGTCTTCCTTGACCATGGCGCCTTTTTTCAGGCTGCCGGTCCCGGAAACCACCTTGCGGCCCTTGAGCATCTCCTTGAGACGGCCGTAGATGTTACGCTCGAGAATGGCGCGCTCGTCTTCCCGGTCCTTGGTAAGACGCTCGATCTCCTCGCGCTCTATGGTCAGCGCACGCTCGTCCTTATCGACGCCGTGGCGGTTGAAGACGCGCACCTCGACCACCGTGCCGGCGACGCCCGGCGGCAGTTTCAGCGAGGTATCGCGCACATCCGACGCCTTCTCGCCGAAGATCGCGCGCAACAGCTTCTCTTCCGGCGTCATCGGCGATTCGCCCTTGGGCGTGATCTTGCCGACCAGAATGTCGCCCGGATGGACCTCGGCGCCGATATAGACGATGCCGGCCTCATCGAGATTACGCAGGCCTTCCTCGCCGACATTGGGGATATCGCGGGTGATCTCCTCCGGACCCAGCTTGGTGTCGCGCGCCATCACCTCGAATTCCTCGATATGGATCGAGGTGAAGACGTCTTCCTTGACGATGCGCTCGGAGATCAGGATCGAGTCCTCGAAGTTGTAGCCCATCCACGGCATGAAGGCGACCAGCGCGTTGCGGCCGAGCGCCAGCTCGCCGAGATCGGTCGACGGGCCGTCGGCGATGATGTCGCCGCGCTCCACCAGGTCGCCGATCTTCACCAGCGGACGCTGGTTGATGCAGGTATTCTGGTTCGACCGCTGGAATTTCAGGAGCGTGTAGATATCGACGCCCGAGGAGCCGGCATCGACGTCCTCGGTGACCCGGATTACGATACGGGTTGCGTCCACCTGATCGATCACGCCGGAGCGGCGCGCAACGATGGCCGCGCCGGAATCCTCGGCGACCACGCCTTCCATGCCGGTGCCGACGAAGGGTGCCTCGGTCTGCACCAGGGGCACTGCCTGGCGCTGCATGTTCGAGCCCATCAGCGCGCGGTTGGCGTCGTCATTCTCCAGGAACGGGATCAGCGAAGCCGCAACCGAGACGAGCTGCTTGGGCGAGACGTCCATCAGGTCGATATGCTCGGGCGAGGTCATGACGAACTCGCCGGCCTGCCGGCAGCTCACCAGGTCGGCGGCGAACTTGCCGTGGCCGTCGATCTCCGCATTGGCCTGGGCCACCGTATAGCGCGCCTCCTCCATGGCCGAGAGGTAGACCACGTCGTTGGTCACCTTGCCATTGGCCACTTTGCGGTAGGGCGTCTCGATAAAGCCGTATTTGTTGACCCGGGCATAGGTCGCCAGTGAGTTGATCAGGCCGATATTCGGCCCCTCCGGCGTCTCGATCGGGCAGATGCGGCCGTAATGGGTCGGGTGCACGTCGCGCACCTCGAAGCCCGCGCGCTCACGGGTGAGGCCGCCCGGGCCGAGGGCCGAGAGACGCCGCTTATGGGTAATCTCCGAAAGCGGGTTGGTCTGGTCCATGAACTGGCTGAGCTGCGACGAGCCGAAGAACTCGCGCACCGCGGCCACCGCCGGCTTGGCGTTGATCAGATCATGCGGCATGACCGTATCGATATCGACCGACGACATGCGCTCCTTGATGGCGCGCTCCATGCGCAGAAGGCCGATGCGATACTGGTTCTCCATCAGCTCGCCGACCGAGCGCACGCGGCGGTTGCCGAGATGGTCGATATCGTCGATCTCGCCCTTGCCGTCCTTGAGCTCCACCAGGGTCTTGACGACCGCCAGGATGTCGTCCTTGCGCAGGGTGCCGACCGTATCCTCGGCGTCGAGGCTCAGACGCATATTCATCTTCACGCGGCCGACCGCCGAGAGGTCGTAGCGCTCCGGATCGAAGAAAAGTCCGTCGAACAGGCCCTCGGCGGTCTCCTTCGTCGGCGGCTCGCCGGGGCGCATCACGCGGTAGATCTCGGCCAGCGCGGTCTCGTAATCCTCCACCTTGTCGGCGGCCAGAGTGGCGCGGATATAGGGGCCGATATTGATATGGTCGATATCGAGCAACTCGACGCTTTTCACGCCGGCGCCTTCCAGCGCTTCCAGGTGCTTCTCGCTCAGCTCGTCACCGGCCTCGACGAAAATCTCGCCGGTCTTGGGATCGATGACGTCGGCAGCCGCATAGCGGCCGAAGATCTCCTCGCGCGGGATCAGCAGGTTCTTGACGCCGTCCTTTTCCAGCTTGCGGGTCAGCCGTGGCGTGATCTTGGTGCCCTCCTCGATCACCACCTCGCCGTTCTTGGCATTGGCGATGTCGTAGGTCGGCTTGACGCCGCGCCACTGATCGGCCTTGAACGGGATGATCCAGCCGCCCTTGTCGGCCTTGAAGGTCGCCGTGTCGTAGAAGTGGTGCAGGATCTCCTCGCTCGACATGCCGAGCGCGTACAACAGCGTCGTCACCGGCAGCTTGCGGCGCCGGTCGATGCGCACATGCACCAGATCCTTGCCGTCGAATTCGAAATCGAGCCACGAGCCGCGATAGGGAATGACGCGGGCGGCAAACAGGAACTTGCCCGACGAATGGGTCTTGCCCTTGTCGTGGTCGAAAAATACGCCGGGCGAGCGGTGCATCTGCGAAACGATGACACGCTCGGTGCCGTTGATCACGAAGGTGCCGTTGTCGGTCATCAACGGCATGTCGCCCATGTAGACGTCCTGCTCCTTGATATCGAGCACGGAACGGGCGTCGGTGTCAGGGTCGACTTCGAAGACGATCAGGCGCAAGGTTACGCGGAGCGGCGCGGCATAGGTCATGCCCCGCTGCTGGCATTCCTCGACGTCATATTTCGGCGATTCGAGCTCGTAGCGCACATATTCCAACGACGCGGTGTTGGAGAAGTCCTGGATCGGGAAGACCGATTGCAGCACCCGCTCCAGCCCGGAATCGAGCCGCTCCTCCTCCGTCGGATTCACTTTCAGGAACTGGTCGTAGGAGGTGCGCTGAACCTCGATCAGGTTCGGCATCTTGCTGACCGCCTGAATGCGTCCGAAGTCTTTTCTAACCCGCTTTCGACCCGTGTAGGAAATCGCCATATCTCGCTCTCGTCTAAGCTCTCGACCCGTTATTGAGCACGCAACCGCGTCCTGTGCCGTCAAGACGCGCGCGAGGCGCCGGCCGGGTGGGCTGCCGGTGCCTCAAACTCCTAAACGCGGACGCGGACCGGGAGCGTGTTTCTCCCGATCCGGTCCGGATTTTGCAGGAAAGCACTATTTCAGCTCGACGGACGCGCCGGCGGCTTCCAGCTTTCCTTTGATCTCTTCGGCCTCGTCTTTCGACACACCTTCCTTGACCGGGGACGGCGCGCCTTCCACGAGGTCCTTGGCTTCCTTCAGCCCCAGGCCGGTGATGCCGCGGACCTCCTTGATGACGTTGATCTTCTTGTCTCCGAAGGAGGCGAGGACCACGTCGAACTCGGTCTTCTCTTCCGCGGCCGCACCGCCGCCATCGGCCGGTGCAGCGCCAGCGGCCGCCACGGCCACCGGAGCCGCGGCCGAAACGCCCCACTTCTCCTCGAGAAGCTTCGACAGCTCGGCCGCCTCGAGCACAGTGAGGCTCGAGAGGTCTTCTGCAATCTTTTCCAAATCTGCCATTTCAGGTCTCCATCAGGTCGGGTCGCTCTGTACCCAATTCATTGAGTCTCAAGTGCAGCGAATTCAGGCTGCTTCCTTCGCGCCGTAGGCGCCGATTACGCGAGCCACCTGCCCGGCCGGCGCTTGCAGCACGCCGGCGATGCGGGTCGCCGGAGTGCTGATCATGCCAACCAGCTTGGCTCTCAATTCATCGAGCGACGGCAGCGCGGCCAAAGCCTTGATGCCGTTTTCATCGAGCACCGAGGTTCCCATGATGCCGCCAATGATCCGGAGCTTTTCATTCTCCTTGGCAAAGGCCGCGAGGGTTTTCGGTGCCGCCACGGGGTCATCGGAAAAACCGATGGCCGTGGGCCCGACGAACAGATCCGAGATCGGATCGCAGTCGGTTCCTTCCAACGCGAGACGAGTCAGCCTGTTTTTCGTCACTTTCAGGCCAGCGCCGGCTTCACGCATGCGCGTGCGCAGGTCGTTCATTTCCGTCACCGACAGGCCGCTGTAGTGGGTCACCACAACAACCTCCGTCGACGAAAAGACCTGCTTGAGCGATGCAACCAGCTCCTGCTTTTTGGCTCTATCCACGTTACTCGTCTCCGCATTCGGGATTTGGCCAACTTCGGCCCCATCCCAGTTTGAGCCTTGAGCACCAAACACGCCGGCGCTCGTTCACGACTGTCCCGAGGGTTAACCCCCGGTTTCGCGCAGGGCGGGTTGCAGCCCGACCGTTCGGAAACCGCGGCGCCACA
>JAKSBY010000021.1 GCA_022360855.1 Sphingomonadales bacterium
CCAGTCCCGGTTTTTTTGCTGGCCGCCGGCCTCTTGTCCGGCTGCGCCGCCTATACCGACGCCGACTGGCCGAAGCTGGCAGGCCCCGACCCGGCGGCCGCGCTCGACCGGGTCTCGGCAAGCGCCGAACCGGCCCCGCGTCCGCTGCAGCCACCTCCGATCATTGTCGACCAGCGGCCCGAGCTGGGAAACATCGAGAGACTGGAAAGCGATTGGGCGGAGCTCAAACGCCGGCTCGCGGCTCAGCGGGAGACGTATCTGGCTGCCAAGCAGGCGATCAACAACGAGCCGGCGGAAAGCGGCTTGCAAAGCATCTTGAGCGCGCATCTTGAGCTTTCGCGGCTCAGCCAGCTTTCCGACCAAATCGACGATCTGCGCCGGCGCGCCGAGCCGGCGGATACCCTGAGCGGGCTTGCGGGCGAACTCGAGGCGGCGGAGGCCAGCCTGGAAGAGTATCTCGCCGCCGAGCGCCGCCAGCTCATCCCGCTTATCCGGAGCTAGCCGCCGCGACCGCCTTTTTGACCGCGCGGGCCAGACAATCGGCGGCCATGGTGCCGGCCACGGTCAGCGTATGCGCGGGCTCGCCGATGAGCGGCTTTTCGCCGGTCGCCATGGCGAAGACCGTGTCGCCGTCGAAAGGCGTGTGCACCGGCCGGATGGTGCGTGCCAAGCCGTCATGCGCCATGATCGCGAGCCGCCGGGCTCCGGCCTTATCCAGCTTGAGATCGGTGGCGATCACGGCGATGGTCGTGTTGCCGCCCACGAGCCCGAGCTTGGGCAGCGGAATCTTGCGCGCATCGACCTCGCCCTCCTGAACCGCCCCGAAGGCATTGACCGCGACGAGCGCGCCGACGCCGATGCCGGTCTCGGTAAAGGCGGATGCGCTGCCGAGCCCACCGGCCTCGGCGCCGGCCATGGCGCCATAGCCGGCTCCGGCCCTGCCCTGTGTGAAGTCGGCAGCGGCAGCCTTGGCCGCGGCGATGCCGAGATCGAAATAGGGCGATCGCGCGCCCCAGTCCTTGTCGCCGCCATTGGCAAGGTCGAACAGGATGGCGGTTGGCACCACCGGGATGGGCCGTGGACCCAGGGGCAGGCCGATGCCCGCCTCAGAGAGGAACTGCGTGACGCCATCCGCCGCCGCCAGGCCGAACACCGAACCGCCGGCCAGGACGCAGCCGTGGAATTCGCCGACCAGGCAGGAGGGATCCAGCGCGTCGGTATCGCGGGTGCCAGGCGCGCCGCCGCGCACGTCCGCGGCCATCACTGCCGGCCGCTCGGGCAGGACGACGGTGACGCCCGTTCTGACCCTTTCGTCGGCCGCATTGCCGACCTTGAGGCCGGCGATATCGGTCAGCCGGTCGTGTTCACCGGAGGCGACGCGGAGCGCGCTCATAGGCGCGCCAGCCTGCGATTCAATTCCTTGACCAGGGCCTTGATCTCCTGGGCGGCCAAGCTGCGGCCGAAGGCCTCGGTGACGCCGAGGCCCTGCTCCAAACTCTGCACGAAGGCCTGGCGGTTGCCGAGCGTGGTCGTGGCCGCTTTGGTGTCCATCGACTTCAGCTCTGTCATCACCGCCTCGGCAACCTTGCCGCGCGGCGGCACCCGGTTGAAGACGACAAGCACCGGGACCTTTTCGGCCTCCGCCATCTCCAGGCTGGCCCGGGTCGCCCACAGGTCCATCGGGCTCGGCTGCATCGGCGTCAGCACCAGATCGGCGGCGCGCATGGCGCCGCGCGCGGCGGTCTCCGCATGCGGCGGCGTGTCGACAATGACGATATCCGAATTGCGCCCGGCCGAGCCGATCTCGCCCGGCACCTTCCAGCCCTCTACGGCACGGAAGTCGAGCGACGGCAACTGGCCTTCGGTGGCCCGGCGAAACGCCGCCCAGCCGGCGGCCGAGCCCTGTGGATCGCAATCGATCAGGCAGACTTGCTTTTTGCTGCGCGCCCATTCGGTCGCCAAATGGATCGCCAGCGAAGTCTTGCCGGCCCCGCCTTTTTGCTGCGCAATCG
>JAKSBY010000704.1 GCA_022360855.1 Sphingomonadales bacterium
CCGCCTGCGACGGCGGAAGCGGCGGCGGCTGGCCGCCGCTTGACAGCCCTCCCCCGGGCCCCGGCCGCGTATTTGGCCGGGGCCCACCCCGCCTCCCAAAATCCAGCCAATCGAAATTCCGTGATCTCAATCGATATACCGGCCCGGCGTTCGGCCGCGGGCGCCTGCGGCGGTCGCGCGAGCGGTCGTGAAGCCGTCGGGAGCGTGCGATCGTGAGTGCCGACCTGCTGACCCTGGCGCTGGACAATCTGACCTCGCCGGTCATTCTGTTCTTCCTTCTCGGGCTGAGCGCGGCGCTGTTGCGCTCCGACCTTTCCGTGCCCGAGGCGGTCGGCAAGGCGCTGGCGCTCTACCTGATGCTGGCGATCGGCTTCAAGGGCGGCGCCGAGCTCAACAAGCACGGGCTTGACAGCCACGTTGCCTCGGCGCTCGCCGCCGGTTTCCTGCTCAGCCTGCTCATTCCGGTCATCGCCTTCGGGCTGTTGCGGCTGGCGACCCGTACGGGCCACGTGGACGCAGCCGCCATCGCCGCGCATTACGGCTCGGTCAGCGTCGTGACCTTCGTCACCGGCACGCAGTTTCTCGACCGCCTCGGGATCGGCTATGAAGGCTATATGGTCGCCGTGGTCGCGATTATGGAGACGCCTGCCATACTCTCCGGGCTTTTGATCGCCAAATTCGCCGGCAATGGCGGTGCGCCCACCGGCCGCGGCTTCGGCGTGCAGAAGAAGCTCGTGCGCGAGGTCTTCCTCAACGGCAGCGTGGTCCTCCTGATGGGCGCCTTCGTCATCGGCTGGATCACCGGCGAGGCCGGCATGGCCCGTATGTCGCCCTTTGTCGGGAATATCTTCCAGGGCGTGCTGGCGCTGTTCCTCCTGGAGATGGGCCTGGTTGCCGGCACGCGGCTCAGGGGCGGCACCGGCCTGGAGCCGCGCCTCCTCGTCTTCGGGCTCGTCATGCCGCTGATCGGCGCCGGCTTCGGGCTGGCCGCGGGCCTGTTCACCGGCCTTAGCCTCGGCGGCACCATGCTGCTGATCCTGCTGGCCGCCAGCGCCTCCTATATCGCCGTGCCGGCGGCCATGCGGCTGGCGCTGCCGGCCGCCAATCCCGGAATTTCGCTGGCCCTGTCCCTGGCGGTCACATTTCCCTTTAATATCATCGTCGGCATGCCGCTTTACCTTGCCGCGGCGCGCCTGATAGCCGGCCCGTGACGGAGCGACAGCCATGCCTTCAAACCTGACGCGCTTTGAAATCCATGCCCCCGACGCCATCGCCGACCGTGTGTTCGAACAACTGCGGCGGATCGGTGTTGCGCGTCTGTCGGTCGTGCGCGCGGCGCGGGCCGCCGATGGCAACCAGTCGTCCGGCTGGCAGACCATGGCGCCCGACTGCTTCCTGATCGTCGCTTACGGCGCCACCGACCTGGCCGCGCGGCTGGCCGAGGACCTTCTGCCCTTGCTGCATCCCTATGGCGGCGCGATTTTCGCCTCTGAGGCGCGGGAACTCAGCCCGGCCGAGCCCGCCACAACCGTTCACGATACTGGAGATTCGAAATGAAGAGCTTATCCGCCCTTGCCCTCAGCTTCGCCCTGGTGCTGACCATTTTGCCGCAGGCCCGCGCCGTGGAATGGATGACCGGCAGCGAGCTGATCGGCCACTGCCGCGAATATGTCGAGCATCCGACCAGCCTGGACGGCGTCGCCTGCGCCAGCTACGTGCAGGGCTTCCTGGGCGGCGCCGAGGCGACCGACGCGGTCGTCGCCGAGACCGTGCGCATGCAGTATCGCGAACGCTCCTCGCTCCTGAACCGCGCCGCCGAGACGCGGGTCAAGCAGCGGCTGGACCGCTTCGGCCCGACCGTCTATGCCGGTTATTGCCTGCCGAGGGAAGTCTCGAACACCGAGGTCGTGGCCACCGTCATCGCCTTCATCGCCGGGCA
>JAKSBY010000274.1 GCA_022360855.1 Sphingomonadales bacterium
CTTGAATCGGCGCAATGCCGTTCTGATTTTGCCCATGTCGACACCGCTGGAAAGGGCAAGAGCAGTGGCGGCAAGCACATTGGAAACATTATGTTGTCCGACCACTTTCAGCTCACTAACGGAAATAATCTTTTCAAACTGGAAAGCCAGATACTGATCGTCACCTTCTTCCAGCAGGCCAAGCCCATTTGAGCTGGGCATGCTGCAACCATACTCAATGACCGGGACGTCCAGTGGATGTAACGGATAACTACCAGGGTCATCGCGGTTGACTACAAGATGCCTGCAGCCATTGAATATGCGTTGCTTGGCACGGCGGTATTCATCCATGGATTCATAGCGATCCAGGTGATCGGCGCTTAAATTCAGGATAACCGCCACCTCGGCTCCAAGGCATTCGGTAGTCTCCAACTGGAAACTGGACAGCTCCAAAACATAGAAATCCTTCTCACCTTCTTCCAGTAGCGACAATGCCGGTTTGAAATTTACACCGTCCAGATTACCGCCCAGGCCATACTCACGACCGGCCACCCCCAGTATTTCAGCTACGAGAGCAACCACTGTGCTCTTTCCATTGGAGCCCGTTACCGCGATGATCGGCTTGCTAACAGCCTTGGAAAAGATATCTATATCACCTGTTATGGGCACACCTGCGTCAATAGCCGCTGCAATCTCCGGAGTGTGCAGGCTCACTCCCGGGCTTACCACCAAAATTCCCGCATTACTCAGGGTCGCCGCATTAAAGCTTCCCAACTCCGTTTCTACAGATGGCTCCAGCTCCCGCAGCTCCGCCAACCCTGGCGGTTCCTCGCGGCTGTCCACCACCTTGAAGTCGATCCCCTTGTTTTTGAAATATCGCGCACAAGAAAGCCCGGTACTGCCGAGCCCGACGATTACGGCTTTATGTTCGCTGTCACAACGAGCCTCAGCCATTTCTTCTGTCAACACCTGTGCGGTCTCCATGGCTTAACGCAATTTCAAGGTGGCCAGGCCGAACAGAACAAGCATCACGGTGATGATCCAGAAACGGACGATCACCCTGGGTTCAGGCCAGCCCTTCAATTCAAAATGATGGTGCAAGGGAGCCATGCGAAATACGCGGCGCCCTGTGAGTTTGTAGGAGGTAACCTGGAGGATGACAGAGACCGTCTCCATTACGAAAACGCCGCCCATAATGAAAAGTACAATCTCGTGCCGGGCCACAATGGCCATCACACCCAATGCAGCCCCGAGCGCCAGTGCACCCACATCACCCATAAAAATCTGCGCCGGATAAGTGTTAAACCAGAGAAACCCCATGCCGGCACCAACCAGTGCGCCGGCAAAAATTACGACTTCGCCGGAACCCATGACGTTTGGTATGTTCAAATAGGCTGAGAATTCGC
>JAKSBY010000609.1 GCA_022360855.1 Sphingomonadales bacterium
TCCTGCAGCGATTTTTCGGTTTTTTCCGCCGTTACGACGATCAGTTCGATGCCGCGATTCGATGTCGCATCTTCGTCGTCTTGCGCCTGAGCGATTGTTGCCGCAGCCCCGAATACCGCCAGCGCAACCCAACTCGCCCCCGATTTCAAAGATGTCCTGGGCATTTTGATCGTCCTCCCTTGGTACACGCCCGGCTGGGCCGTTTTTCTGCAATGACGCGCAGTTGTTGGCGACATAGTGTGCCCACTTTTGCCGAATGTCAATAACTGGATACACTTTTGGGAAGGCCGATATCAGATGAAAAGACGTGGAATCCCGTGGTATTCTCTCAAAGTTCACGACTTTCGCTTGTAAAGCTAGCAAGGCGCGGCGCTTAGGAGTCGAAAGACTTTTTTCTTCTTCTGCATCCAATACAGTGGCTTTCCGCCGGCGGAGGCCACTGAAATGCGGGAATGACAATGTGGGGCAACGGGGATGGCGGGAGTGCACCGTTGGACTGCCGCGTCGCTGAGGTCCTTCGCGATGGCTCGGGTGAGCTTCGTTCAGTCCGCGCCGATCAGAATGCGGAGATATTTGAGAAAGATCTTCCGGTCATTCGGCGCCAGCGGCGCCAGGATTTGGTTCTGGGCCTCAACGATATCGGGCAGGCGTTCGCTCAGCATGCCGATGCAAGCCGGTGTCAGGCGCATCGCCCAGGCCCGGCTGTCATCGGGGTCGCGGGAGCGTTCGATCCACCCCCGCGCCACCATGCGGTCGATCATCTCTCTGGCCGTGCTCTTATCGATCCCTGTCGCTTCGACCAGGCTGCGCTGCGACGCGCCCGGCTGTTGGGCGAGGGCGATCAGTATGGCGACTTGTTGGCGCGTCAGGTCGTCACCGACGCAGCGGGCGAAGATCTCGTATGAGCGCTGATGATTGCGGCGCAGAAGATGGCCGGGCGCTTCAAGGAGATCAAAGCGCCGCAACGCCTCGTAATTCTTGTCTTCCGTCACAGTTCAAACCCGAAGATGCCGTGCTCTCAGTCTGAATTTGCGGCGCCGACGATAAACTCCGCTCGGCCGAGATGCTGAACCGTCACGCGCACATGCTGCCCGGGCGCCAGATGTTCCGCCGCCGTCGCGCCGCCCGCCATGACGATGTCGCCCGCCTGCAGCGGCTCGCCCGCGCCGGCCGCCAGCCTGGCCGCCGCGACGAGCGAACGGATGGGATTTCCGAGAATGGCTGCGGAGGAGCCGATCTGGCGCGCCGCGCCGTCGATTTCCAGCAGCATGCCGAGATTGGAAAGGTCGGTTCCGGGATCGGCCCAGGGCCCCACGACAAATCCGGACGATGAGCTGTTGTCGGCGACGACGTCGGTGAGCGAGAATTTGAAATCTCTGTAGCGGCTGTCGATGATCTCCAGCGCGGGCGCGACGCCACCGACCGCGGCGAGCGCGCCGGCGGGCGTGACTTTCTCCGCCAGGGGCGCTTTCAAAACGAAGGCGATCTCGGGTTCGACGCGCGGATGAACGTAAGCCGAGAAATCGATCGACCCGCCGTCCTCGATCATCATTTGGTCCGTCAGGCGGCCCCAGATCATTTCGTCGATGCCCATCTGCGCCATCTTGGCGCGGCTGGTGAACCCCATTTTGATGCCGGCCCGCTTTTCGCCGCGCTCATAGCGCCGCGCCATCGAGGCGGCCTGCACGCGGTAGGCGTCTTCCAGCGTGAGCGGCTCCTCGAGCTGCGCCGTTGCCTCGGCGGTTCGCGCCGCCGTGTCGAGACCGGCGGCAATCTGCGTCAGCTCACGCATTCGCTTTCTCCCCATCGAACCCGACATGCACCGCGCCGAGGCCGTTGATCCGCGCTTCCACAGTGTCCCCCGGCGCGACCGTGACCATGGGCCCGAGTGCGCCCGAAAGTACGAGATCGCCTTTCCGGAGCGGTCGTCCCACCTCCGCCATTTTCCGGGCGAGCCAGCCGAGCGCCCGCAGCGGATTCCCGAGGCACGCCGCGCCGGCGCCGAACGATACCGGCGCCCCGTTGACCTCGAGTACCATGCCGCAAAGGCGCAAATCGAGCGCATCGATCGTGACCGGTGACGGACCGAGCACGAACAGACCCGATGAGGCGTTGTCGGCGATGGTATCGACGATGCCGATATTCCAGTCGGCAATGCGGCTGTCGACGATTTCGATCGCCGGCAGGGCGTAGCCGACGCTGTCGATGAGCTCCGACGTCGTCAGCCTGGCGGCGTCCGGCGCACGATCCATGACAAATGCGACCTCCGCTTCGACCTTCGGCTGGATCAGGCGTCCGGGCGCGACGCTGCCGCCGTCCGGGACTTCCATATCGGCGAAGAGGCAGCCGAAATCCGGCTGATCGACGCTGAGCTGAGCCTGAACCGCCTTTGACGTCAGGCCGATTTTCGCGCCGACGGCGGTGCGGCCCTCTGCCTCCCAGTAAGCAGTGTTGACCGCCTGGATGGCGTAGGCATCGTCCATCGTCGCCTGGGCGGCCGCTTCGCGAATCGGCGCCATGGCCTTTTGATCCGCGTAGCACGCGCGCAGCAACGCCGCTTGTGCGTCGACTATTTCAGGCGAGAGCGTGCGCGTCACGATTTGGGACTCCACTCGGGATCTCCTAAACAAAGATACTGCCACATGCGTTCGAACAAGGCGCCGTCGGTAATCGCGCGGCGTGCCGCTTCGTCCGCGGTGTAAATCTCGGGCTCGATGCCGGCGGCGGTCGCCGGCAGCAGCGCGAGTTCGGTTCGCGCCGCGTCTTCAAGAAAAAAGGCTAGGCTTGCGGCCGCCTCCAGTGATCCGGCGGCTGTGACCGCGCCGTTCCCGCGCAATACGATCGCGGCGTGATCGCCCATCATCCCGGCAACTTCTTCCGCCGCCGCGTCGTCGCGGACCAGATCCGTATGCGGCCAAAAGGGCGGCGCAGGCGCGAAATAGGCGCCGAGGCCGTGCAGGGTGCGCGGCGTTCTGCCCAAGGCGGAGAGCGCCATCACGGCCGGCGACTGGAACCGGCAGATGCCGCCGATATCGCCGCGTCGTCTGTATATCTCGCGATGAATACGCACCTCCGGCAGCGCCCCGGCCGGCAGGGGCGCGTCCAGCGCCGCCGCAACGCCGGGGTCTGAGGTCGTGACCGCACCCAAAGGCTGCGCCGGGCTTACGAGAAAGCTCCCGTCGTCCAGACGAAGGCTGACGTGCCCATAGGCATGCGCCAGACTGTGCCGGGCCAGGGCGCGTGCAGCGAGCCGGAGGGTGCGCGCGCTTTCAGGCGGCATGCGTCGCGGGCTCTTTCTCGGATTTGAACTCGGCGATGTCCGGCTCGGCGCCCCACATGCAAAAGCTCGACGATGTCATGGGGAACTGCCGGGGAACGTATGTTTTTTCATCTTCTTCGGTGATCAGCCGGACGCCGGTCGAATATTCATAGATCATCTCGTCCGGCCCGTAGAAATAGAGGAAGCGCGCGCCGGACGTCGGGTGGCGGCCCGGCCCGAAGGCGAGCCGCACGTTTTTCTTTTTGAGGAAATAGTAGGAACGCATGATGTCGTCATGGCTTTCGACCTGAAAATTCACGTGTTGAACGCCGGGAAAGGACGACGGAAACAGCGCGACCTTATGATGGACGTCGTCAATCCGCAAGAGCGGCGCATCGCCGATCCAGTCGCTTACCTTCGCGCTCAGCCAGGTGGTCCAGAAGGCTTCGTCGGTCTTGGAGTCGGAGGTGCGAAGGCCGACATGGCTGAATGACGTGATGCCGGCGTCCCGCGTTCCGTAATAGCGTTTTCCGCTCGCCGCCGGGCGTGCCACGAGGTCGATGATATTGCCGGTCGGGTCTTTGATCGTGATCAGGCCGCCGACGCGGCGCTGCTCGCGTTCGGTGCTCGTTCCGTATTTCACGTCGATCTCGGCGTTCTCGAACTCCGACGCCGCGCGGTCCAAGGCGTCCATCGACGGCAATTCGAAACCCACCACATGTCCGGCGGCGCGGCCGTGCGTGTAAACCACATTGTGGTCGCGGTTGTCGCCGCGCAGATAGGCCGCGCCGGCTTCGCGGCGGACAAGTTCAAGCCCCAGGATTTCGGTTGCGTACTGAACGCAGTCGTCGAGATTGTCGGTGCCCATCCGGACGTAGCGGATATCGTGCAGATCGGCGCCCATCTCATTGCTCCTTCGTAATGGTCGATTCAGGGCGCTCGAAATCGCGGCGCATATGGCCGGCGCCTTCCTGATCGCCACGCTCGAATCCCCAGGAATAGCCGCCATCCGGGTTGCAGAGTATCTCCCAGGCATTGTCGTCGGCGTCCCAGAAATAGAAGCAATAGGTGCCGTGCTGGACCATGGGGCGCGAAACCTTGCGGATTCCCCAATTCTCTTTATCGCGTTTGACGATTTCATAGGCAGCGTCGACTTCCGCCTCGGTCGAAACGTCAAGGCCGTTGTGGTTGAGGAACGGCATGGTCGACTTGTCTTTCGTCGGGCTTTTGACGACGACGATGACCTGATTGCCGCCGAGGCGCGCCCAAAACGACACATCCGCCATCTGCACGGTTTCGAATCCCAAAAACTCTTCGAAGAACTTTCGCGTCTGTACGATGTCGCGGCATTCGAGTGTCGCGTGGCTGTAGAACTTCAGATTGAGCGCCGGTCCGGCCTTCGCAGGTTGGTTCATGTGATCCTCCCGATCCTCAAAGTTTGATGCAGATATTGGACGGCTCCGAATAAAAGTCGATGGAATGCACCCCGCCTTCGCGGCCGATGCCGGACATCTTCACGCCGCCGAACGGCGTGCGCAGATCCCGCAGGAACCAACAGTTCACCCAGGAGATGCCGACCTCCATGGCCTGGCCGACGCGGTGGGCGCGCGAAAGATTGCTGGTCCATACCGACGAGGCGAGGCCATAGTCGGAATCGTTGGCCAGCCGGACCACCTCCTCTTCGGTATCGAAGGGGATGACGGCGCAGACGGGGCCGAAAATCTCCTCGCGGCAGGTTCGCGAGTCATGCGCCAGTCCGGTCCAGATGGTCGGCTCGACGAAATAGCCGCCGGCGGCCGGGCCTTCCAGTGTCGGCGTTCCGCCGCCGGTGATCACGGTCGCGCCTTCATCAACGGCGAGCTGGTAGTAGCCGAGGACCTTTTCACGGTGTTCGTCGGATATCAGCGGCCCGAAATCGACGCTGTCGTCATGGGGCAGGCCCGGTTTGAGTGCCTCCGCTTTTTTCTTGAGCCCGTCGACAAAGGCATCGAGCACGGGGCGTTCCACGTAGATGCGCTCCGGTGCCAGGCAGACTTGGCCGGTGTTCAGAAATACGGCCCTGGCCAGGCCGGAGACGGCGGCGTCCAGATCCGCGTCGGCGAACACGATCGCGGCATTCTTGCCGCCGAGCTCGAACGACAGCGCTTTTACATTGGCTGCCGCTGCCGTCATGATCTCTTTCCCGGTGCGCGTTTCGCCGGTGAAGGTGATGGCGCGCACGCCGGGATGCCGGGTCAGAAGTTCGCCGGCGGAATCAGGGCCGAAGCCATGGACGACGTTGAATGCGCCGTCCGGAAGGCCGACCGCCGACATCACTTCGCCGAGCAGCGTCGTTGTCGAGGGCGTCTCCTCCGACGGCTTCACGACGACCGCGTTGCCGCACGCCATGGCGGGCGCGGCCTTCCAGGTCATCAGCAGAAGCGGCAAATTCCAGGGCGAGATGATCCCGACGACGCCAAGCGGCTTGCGTACGGCGTAGTTGAGCGCCTTGCCGCCGTCCGGCGTATCCTGCTCGAAAGTCTCTGTGGCGAGTCCGGCGACGACATCCGCGAAAACGCGGAAATTGGCCGCGCCGCGCGGGATATCCAGATGATGTGCCAACGAATAAGGCTTGCCCGTATCCGCGATTTCCGCCTCGAGAAAGTCGTCAAAACGCGCCTCGATTCCGTCGGCAATGGCGTTCAGCATGTGCCGCCGTTTGGCGAGCGGCATGTGTCCCCAGTCGCCTTTCAACGCGGCTTCGGCGGCGGCAACGGCGGCGTCGACGATCGCGGCATCGGCCTCGTGGACCAGGGCGTGTATTTCGCCGGTGGCGGGATTGCGAACCTCAAACGGCCGGCCGCCTTCCACGAACCGCCCGCCGACATAGTTTTTCAAGGACGGCAGAGCCGGGACCGTGGGGCTTTCGGCGCGAAGGTCGGTTCCATGAAGGGTCATTGCACTCTACTCCGCGCGCGGCGCAGGATTTTAGGACCTATACGTCCTATATGGTTTGACGTGTTTGTCGTCTGCTTGATCACCTTCCAACCTATGCTTCGTTCTTGCCCGAGGCGGCACCGGCGAGCGCGAACTTCAAGCTCGCGCGCAAGCTCGACGAATCATATTCCGGTGCCAGTGACGCAAGCAGTTCCAATGCGGTTCGGGCCAGGTGGCGTGCCGCAAGTTCGCACGACTTGCAGGCGTCGCCCGCCGCCATGGCTTCAAACAGCTCGCGATGCTCGGCCTCGCCGCGCTGCCACCAGCCTGCGAGATGCTGTCCCTTGTAAGTCGATTGATACCGCTCGCTGCGGCGCTCCAGGTTTTCGAGCTCCGCGACAAGCGTATCGCCGGCCTTGCAGACGATCAGGCGATGCAGGCGCCGGTGATGGGTCTGCCAAACGCCGAAATCCTGATGCGCTTCATCGCTTTCCAGTGCGTCGATCAGCTGCTCCAGCTCGTCCCTGAGCTCCGGCGACATTTTCCGCGTCGTGATCGATACGCCGAGCGCTTCGAGCACGATGCGTTTCACATAAAGCGCCTCAATGTCGTTCGGATCGAAGCCCACCACCCTGCTGCGGTGATTGGGCTCGCCGGAAAGAAGACCGCCTTCCTGAAGCATTCTCATCGCTTCGCGCACAGGCGTCCGGCTTACATTGAACGAGCGCGCAACCTCAACCTGCGAGAGAATTGTGTCCGGCTTGAGTTTGCCGCTCAGGATGGCCGACTGCAGCGCCTCATAGACTTCGACCGCCGTACGGCGATTGTCGGTTCGCTCCAGGGGAGGCAGGATATCCGAGTCCAAGGTCATGACAACAAAATGCCTATTGGATGCAGATTGGTCAATCCTGAAATTGGCTTTGCGGCTGCTAAGAGCTCAAGATTGTGTGTTTTTCAATTAGAATGCCTTGATTCGGCGCCGTTCCCATGCATAAGATGGCGTGAAAAGTGCGTCCACTTTTGGGCAAGCGAGACAGGGAGCGGATGGCTTCATGGGCAGGATACTTGAGGGCAAGTCCGTCCTTGTGACGGGAGCGGGCGGCGGGATTGGCGCGGCGGCATCGCTGGTTCTTGGAGAGGCCGGCGCCAAGCTGACCTTGAGCGATGTTGCCGAGGATCAAGGGGAGCAGGCCGCGGCGGCGGTTCGCGACGCGGGCGGCGAGGCGGTCTTCGTCAAAGCCGACCTCGGATCCGAACAGGACATCGAAAGCCTCGTTGCCAGCGCGGTCGAGACCTATGGCCGCCTTGACGGCGCCTTTAACAACGCCGGCGTCGAACAGCGCAACAAACCGCTGGACGCCTTGAGCCTCGAGGAGTGGGAGCTGGCGATCCGCATCGATCTGACCGCCGTATTTTTGTGCATAAAGCACCAGGTGCCCGCCATGCTCAAGTCCGGCGGGGGCGCGATCGTCAATACCGCGTCGTCCCTTGGCCAGGTCGGCTTGGCGGGGGCCGGCGAATATGTGGCGGCCAAGCATGGCGTGATCGGACTGACCCGCGCCGCGGGCGCCGATTTCGGCCCGCAGGGAGTTCGCGTGAATGCAATCTTGCCGGGCATTACGCGCACGCCGATGATCGCGCGCCTGAGCGAGGACCCGCAACTGTCCGCCATATTCGACAAACTGCGGTCGCGCCATTCCATGGACCGGTTCGGCGAGCCCGACGAAATCGGCCAGGCTGTCAAGTGGATGCTGTCAGACGAGGCATCCTTCGTGAACGGCGCGGCGATTGCCGTCGATGGCGGGTATCTGTCCATTTGAGCGCCGGGCCCAAAGCAGCGGCGCTGGCGCGGCGCGGCCGACGGATTGAGATGCAGGCTCCGCGGTTCGGTCCGGTCGATTAGAGCAATTGATTTTGAATTGGAGGTTTCGGGGGAGGTGGGCGCTTGACGCATCTTCAAAACTGTATACACTTATTGGATGCACATCGCCGGCATTAGGCGCGGTAAAGCGCGCTGGATGATGTGTGGAGCTGAGTGAGGAATCGAAGAGATGCCGATCATCACCGCGCGAATAGTGAAAGGGCGCAGCTGCGAACAAAAGGCGGCGCTTATCCGTGAGCTGGCCGAGGGCACCATGCGCGCGCTCGATGTGCCCGAGGCATCGATTCGCGTCATTCTCTCCGAAGTCGATGCCGCGCATTGGGGCGTGGGCACGAAATCAAAGGCCATCATCGAGCAGGGAATCGAAGAATGAGCGATGTCTTCCGGTTGGCCGTCGTCAGGACCGATGCTGGCGATGAGGTTATGGTGGAGAGAGCCGGCAAGCTGTTGCCGCTATCCGATGTCGTCGGCGCTGACGCCCTGGACACCATCGCCGGACCTCCGGAGGATCTTGCTCCGCTGCTTTCAAACTGGAGGGCTTGGGACAGTTGGCTTGCAGAGGCGGCCCCTGACCTGGGCCCGAAATTTGATGAGACGGGCCTTGACGCTGGCGGCCAGCAGTTTCGTCCGCCGCTCTCGGCTCCCGGCAAGATCCTGTGCATCGGCGCGAATTATCACGATCATATCGCAGAAATGCCGATTCCGATGACGCCGTCCTATCCCTATTCCTTTCTGAAGCCGGCGAACAATACGCTGCGCGGGTCGGGAGACAGCGTGTCCGTGCCGAGAATCGCAAAAATGATCGACTGGGAGGCGGAGCTTGCCGTGATCATCGGCGCAGAATGCCGCGACGTTCCGGCCCGCGACGCTTTGTCTATGGTTGCGGGATATGCGAACTTCAACGATCTCTCCGCGCGGGACTGGCTGGAGAACCGGCCGGCGATCGGCGTGGATTGGATTCAGCACAAGGCGTTTGACGGCTTCGCGCCGATGGGACCTTACCTCACGCCGGCGCGGTTCGTGCCGGATCCGCAAGACTTGCCGGTTCGGCTGTCCGTCAACGGCGCCGTGAAGCAGGAGTCGAACACCGGTCAAATGGTTTTCGGCGTGGCGGCAATTATCGAACATCTGTCCGCGATCATGACCCTGTATCCCGGCGACGTCATCGCTACTGGAACGCCTGCGGGCGTCGGGCATGGACGCAATCCGCCTGAATTTCTGAAGCCCGGAGACGAGGTCCGCATGGAGATCGCGGGGCTGGGCGAACTCGTCACCGGCATTGTTTAAGAGGGGCCGGATCGTGCGAGGCCATGTTGACAAACTGTATCCACTGAGTAACTGTATCCACTATATGGATTCCGCCCAGCCGCCACCGTCGTGCGCGGCTGAGGCATCAACCATCGGGCAAAGCGAAGCAATTTGGAGGTAAGATGTTTACTCTTTCCCACGCGATTGAAATTAATCCGCAAGGGGTCGAGCCGGAGTTGTCCTTAGACGACGTTTGGCGCGGCCTGGTCATGAAGGCCGAGAATGCGCTGCCTTTTGTTAACGGCATGTCGAAATGCGAAGTGGTCGACCGGGGCGATGGCTGGCTGGTGCGCGATGTCGTCTTCGCCGGCGAGGCGCTTCAGGAGAAGATCACCTTTCATGCGCCGATTCAGGTGCATTTCGAGCGCGTCGGCGGCGGCGGCTTCATCGAAAACACGATCAGCACGTCCGACAGGGGGCTTCTCCTTGCTTTCACCTTCGGCCTCAATTTCCCCGACGTCGAGCCGGGCTCGGATGCGGAACGCGAGAAGGGCGAGGGCATGCGGGGCGCCTATATCGGCGCGGTTGCCTCGACCCTTGCGCGCCTGCGCCAAATGAAGACCGCCGGCGAGCTCTAAGAAGAAGATCCGAGAGGGCTGCCGGTATGACGGATGCAAATGAAGGCGGCGGTTCGCCCGCTGACGCCGGGCACTGGGTGACGGCGTTTTACCGGGACGCGGACCTCGTCGATATCGACCGGCTGGCGGCGTGGTTCGCCGACGACATCGACCTGCGCTTCGCGAACAACCCGCCTATTCGAGACAAGCAGACCGCAGTCGACGTCATGTCGGAGTTCTACGCCTCGATCGCGGGCATGAAGCACGTGCGGGAAAATCTCTTTCTCGACGGTGCGTCGGCGTGCCTGCAGGGAAAGGTCGTCTATACGACCCATGACGGCCGGGAGGTGACGCTTCCCGTTTCCAGCTACATCCGTCGAAATCAAGATGGGGTGCTCGACAGGCTTTGGATCTATATCGACATGGCGCCGCTGTACGCCGACGGCGAGGGGGCCTGATGCGCCGTCTGGAAGGGCGGACCTGTATCATTACCGGGTCCGGCGGCA
>JAKSBY010000722.1 GCA_022360855.1 Sphingomonadales bacterium
CAGGGGCGGCAGGATCGACGGCAGACGCGCCGCCAGCATGGATTTGCCGGCGCCCGGCGGGCCGATCATCAGCACGTTATGCCCGCCCGCCGCGGCCACCTCCAGCGCGCGCTTGGCGGTCTCCTGGCCCTTGATCTCGCGGAAGTCGGGCAGGCGGGTCGTATCGTCGGCCACCCGGGGCTCGGGTGGCGAGAGCACCTGCGCGCCCTTGAGATGATTGATCAGCTGCAACAGATGTCCCGGCGCGATGATCTCGATGCCCGCGGCCCAGGCCGCCTCCGGGCCGGAGCGTTCCGGGCAGATCAGCGCCAGCTCGCGCTCCGAGGCATTCAGCGCCGCCAGCAGGACGCCGGGGACCGCCTGAATGGCGCCGTCCAGGCCGAGCTCGCCGAGAACGACGGCGCGCTCGAATTCCTCGCCCGCCACCGCCTCCATGGCGGCGAGAAGCCCGAGCGCGATGGGCAGATCGTAATGGCTGCCCTCCTTGGGCAGGTCGGCGGGCGACAGGTTGACGGTGATGCGCTTGGGCGGCAGCGCGATGCCGATGGCGGAAAGCGCCGCGCGCACGCGCTCACGCGATTCCGCCACCGCCTTGTCGGGCAGACCGACGATGGTGAAGGACGGCAGGCCCGAAGTGATCTGCACCTGCACGTCCACCGGCCGGGCGTCGATCCCGGCAAAGGCTACGGTGTTGACATGTGCGACCATCGGCGCCGCCCCCACATGCACTCACAATGCGAGCGCCCCGGCAATCTGAAGTTGTGGGGAGTTTAGGAGAAGCCGCCGGCTAAGACAAATCAGATCGTTGGTGATCTAGAACCAGCGTGCAATCCGAAGCTGGATGAAATCATCGTCCGCGAACATGGCCAGCGGGTCCGCCGCCGGCACCGAGGCGAAGAACCGGCCATCGATGCTGACCCGCCAGTTCTCGCCGAAACGCCGCGCCGCCTCCACATTGATCGCCTTGGCCGAGCTCTCGAGATCGAAGATGGCGCCGACCAGCACCTCGGTCGACTGCACGTCGTTGCCGGTCCAGCGCAGCCCGGCGAAGAGGTCGTTCTGGAAGGGCTGATCGGCGGCACCGTCGCGGCTGTCGTAGAGATATTCGGCGAGAATGCCGAGGTCCGAATCGCCGCCGCCGATGCCGAACAGCGTGTATTCGAAGCCGACCGCACCGGCGAAGAAATCGCCGAGCTCGCCGTCGCGCCAGATCGTCTCGTTCTTCAGCAGGATCGAATCGACGGTCGCCTGGGCCTCGAAGCCGACTTGGTCGATAATGTCGTAGCGCGGGATCATCACCGGATTGCCACCGCCGTCGAGCCCCGGCACCATGCGCGGGTCGCGGTTGACGCCGTGGAAATAGGAGACCGCCCAGTCGAACGGCCCGGCCGCGTGCGACCAGCGGGCGGCGACGTCGAAATGCCAGTTATTGGTGCCCGATTCGAACTGCGCCTGGCTGTCGTCGATGGGGATCGGCGGGCTCGGCCGGCCGTCGGGCCCGGGGAAGGTACGCTCGCGGAAATACGGCATGGCGAACAGGGTAAAGAGGCCGACATCCGAGGAATACGAGACCGAGGCCAATGGCTGGCCGAGCTTGTCTTCCGCATCGACGTCTTCGATGGCGTCGTCCTGGTTGATGATATCGACCACATGGACCGATTCGGTCACTCCCCAGAACACCTTGTCGACGCCGAGCCTGAGCTCCCAGGGACCCCAGGCGCCGACCCATTTCATCTCCCGGATATCGAAATGGGTGCGTTCGTCGTCGTTCGAATCGACCCGGCCGAACAAGGTCAGGGTGAAGGTGGAGTTGGCACCGACAAAGACGTCCAGTGTGGGCTCGGCGGCGACGGATCCGACCCATTGGTCGAGGCCGGGCGGGACCGAGTCTTGCGGAAAGTACCGGCCCTCCGCCTCGATATAGCCGGAAATGTCCCATTCGATCCGGGTCGCCTCGCGTTTGCGCGTCCGCTCGGTAATCGGCACGGCGAGGCCGACGGGCTCTCTGTCTCCGGGCGGCGGGGCGGGCGGCTGGTCCGCGGGTTTCTCTGGCGCCGGGTCGGTTGCGGCCGCGCCGGCGGCCAAACGGTCATCGTCGAGCCGCTGAACATCGAGGGCATCGGTCGCCGGGGCGGGCTCGGGCGCCGGGCGGGGCTCGGCCCGCTCGCGCGCCAATTCACGCGCCAATTCACTGGGCCTTACGGGCTCGAAATCAAAAACCAGACGATAGGGCCGGCCGTCCCGGGGCGGTAGCCGGAACACCCGCGCCAGTCCCGCCGGCTGGCGAAACCGCACGATGACGCGGGTCGGCGCGCCATTGACCACCGGCGTGACGTCGATGGCGCCGATCACCCCGATTTGGCGGTTGAGGCGCTCCCTGAGTTCGGCCGCACTGCCGGGCCCGGTTCCCGGCAGGTCGATCACGAATTCGCCCGTACCCTCGACAAAGCGATACTCGGACGACGCCGGCTCGGAAACGTCGAGCACCAGGCGCGTGCGGTCGGGGTGACGGCCGGTACGGATATCGAGGATTTCAGGGGCGGCAAAGGCCGGTGCCGTGAGGGCAATCAGACTCACCGAAAGGGCGGCGGACGCGATAATCCGCCGCCGTGCCCTTTCGCCCGCTCGGTATGGCGGTCTCGCCCTGCCCAGCTGCATGGTCCCCGACTCAAACTAAACTACAATTCTTTATTATTTTGTTTGGAAGTCGATTTCAAGTTAAGCAAATTATCGAATGAGAGAAGTATTTATTCGTAGTTTATTTTGAATTTTGTTCTTTTTTGTACAGATACGACTATCCCTGGTTGTAAAGTTAAGTGAACTTTAACAATTGTTTAAATCAAATTGTCAGAAATACGCCATGTCCGCCTGCCCGAGACAGGCGCCATAAGCCTCAGATTTGCAGAATCCTAGCGCAGACGCTTGAGAGCGGCGCGGGTGAAGTCGTCCTTGCCGAGGCCGGACCGGAAGGTGAATTCCGACCAGGTCAGCCGGGTCGACTTTCCGGTCTGGTGGTTGACCATGAAGAGGTCGTGCGCGCGCCAATACTGGTCGAGATATTGCCGGTAATCGCCGAATACGAGGGTCTTCAAGAGCGCGTCCTTGCGATCGTAGAATTCGATCTTCTGCGTCCGGTATTCGTCCTGATCGATCCAGACGATCTGCTTGCGATAGCCGGAGTGCGGGTAAAGCGGCCCGCGCTCGATGACGTAGCAAAGGAGCTCGCCGCAGGCCTCGTCGCGCAGATGGCGGTGGGTGTATTTGCCGACTTCCTGGCTCCCCATATCTTCATAGGCGAACTCCGAGCCCATGAACGGGCCCGACTTGTTGCGTGACGAGATGCGTTTGACCCGCGCGACCGCGGGGAGGTAGATCCACTGGTCGTCGGGCTCCAGGATGTTGGAGAAGGTCAGGAGCGCGGTGCCCTTGACGTCGCGCGGCCGGTCGAACACGACAAGGCCGCTGTCGCCCGCCGATTCGTCCGGGTTTTCGAGGGTCAGGATGCGCAGCTCGCGCCGGCTTTGGTCGCCGCGCCGGTTGGTCAGAATCATCTCGAGCGCCGCCCGACTGTCGCCAAAGCCGAGATCCCGCCGGTCGGCCTCCCTGGCGATGGCGAGACCCTTTTCCTCAGGCGTGATCGCCGGCGCCGGGTCGGCAAGGCTGATGATGGCCGCGAAAGCGATGCTAAGCGTTGTGAGCATTCTCGTCATGGGTCCGCCGCCTCGATCGTTCGATCGTCATCAGAACAGCGGGTAAAAGTGTAAAATCCGTTACCAGTGCGATGGCGATAATCATCGCCGTCATCATCCCAAGATAGGAGTTAATAACAAAATCCGACAGCATCAGGGCGGAGAATCCGGCAATCAGAACAAATGCGGAAATCCAGAGCGCGGAGCCGACCGATTCGAAGGCGTAGCGGATTCCCGCCTCGGCGCCCAAGCCCTTCTCGGTGCGGCCGCGCAGATATTTCGACAGGAAATGCACGGTGAAATCGACGATCAGGCCGAGCGCAGCGGCGGTCACCGCGGAGGCATAGAGCCCGACCTCGCCGACGATCAGGGCCCAGACGCCAAAAGCGAAGACCGGCGGGGTCAGATTCGGCAGCAGGCTGACAACGCCCATCTTGACGCTGCGCAGCGCGAAAACCAGGCAGAATGAGATCAGGACCAAAGCCAGACCGGTCCCGACGAACATGGACTCGATGTTGCGCTGGGTAAGGAAGGAGAACAGGACCGAGACACCGCCGGCGGTCGCCCACATGGGTTCGGGCGTATTTTCCCTGAGCCAGGCTTCGGCGCGCGCCTTGACCTGTTTCACCCCGGTCGACGAGATATTGTCCAGGATGACCGTCAGGCGGGTCGCGGATTTGGCCACGTCGATCTGGTTGTTGAGATCGAGCCCATAGGGCAGGGAGAACTCGTAGAGCAGCAGGTATTGCGCCGCCAGCTCGCTCGCCTCCGGAAGCCGGTAGTAAGCCGGATCGTCGCCGTTGAGCGACCGGTTGAGCCGTTTCATCACATCGCTGAAGGCGTTGACATGCACGACCTCCGGCTGCGCCTCGAGCCATTCGGCGAAGCGGTCGAGACGCTCCAGATAGGCCGGGTCTGTGATGCCGCCCTCCTCGCCTGCCGACACCGAAAACTCCATGAAATAGACACCCGGCAAGTTGGCCGAGATGAAGTCCGAATCGTCGCGAAACTCGGTCCCCGGGGCGAAGAACTCGACGAATTTGTCGTTGATATGGAGCCGGGGCAGGAAGGCGGCGAGGAAAAGCCCCGTGAGCACCAGCGCGGCGACGACCGCCCGCGGCCGCGCGACGACGAGATTCACGACGCGGCCGATGACCGATTCCTCCAGACGGCTCGAGCCGCGCGGCTTGAGCGGCACGATGGCGAGGACCGCCGGCAGGAAGGTCACCGAATAGACCCAGGCCAGGATAGCGCCGAGCGCGCAGATATTGCCGAGATCGCGAAACGGCGGCGAATCGGAGAAGTTGAGCGACAAAAAGCCGATCGCCGTCGTCGCGCTGGTCAGAAACACCGGCTGCATGTTGAGCCGCAGGCTCTCGGCGATCGCTTCGTGCTGCGGGCGGCCACGGCGCATCTCGGCAAACAGCGTCGCCAGTATATGCACCGAATCGGCGATGGCGATGGTCAGGATGATGACCGGCGCCACGCCCGAGGCAGACGTAATCTGGTACCCCATCCAGCCGGCCAGGCCGAGAGCGGACGCGGTGGCCAGGCCGACCACCGCCATCGCCGACAAGGCGCCGGTCACCGAACGCAGGAAATACAGCATGGCAAGCGCGAGAAAGATGCCCATCAAGGGGATCAGGGTCCCGATATCGTGCAGGGCGGCTTCCTCGAAGGCGTTGGACAGCATGACAACGCCGGAAAGCGCGACTCGCGTACCGGGATGCTCGGCCTCGATACGCCGCGCCAGCCGGCGCGCTTCGTTTGCTACGAGCGGCTGGAGATTCTCCGCACCCTCGGGGAATTGTACGGTCATCGAGACCGCGGCGGTCCTGCCGTCCGCGGAGATCAGGCGATTGCGCGTCGCCTTTTCCGAAAGCGCGACGGCGCGGAGACGGGCGATGTCCGCCTCGCCGAGCGCGTCCACGTCTTCGACCAGATCGGCGACGATCAGATCGTCGCCCTCCGCCCGCATATGCTGATAGTTGGTGATCGAATCGACACGCAGCGAATAGGGCAGCTGCCAGGCTCCGTCGGTGAGCGCCTTGAGGGCCGCGAGACGATCGGGCCGGAACATATCGCCCTCCGCGCCCTGGACGACGAAGATGACGTTGTCCACCTTGGTATAGGTCCCCTCGATGGCGTCATGGGCGGCAAGCTGCGGATTCTGCGCCGAGAAGAAGACCCGGTAGTCGTTCGAAAGCTTGAGGTGGACCGCCCCCCAGGCGGCCAGGCCCGCGAGAGCGAGCGACAGCGCCAGCACGAGCCAGCGCCATTTGATGATGCCGTCAATGAAGGCCTGGATACGCTCGGGCATTTCGCTCTGGTCGATCGTGGCTTTCGGACGCCACTGTGGCCTTACCAGACGATCTTGTCGATGCCTTCGAATACGATTTCGGTGCCGTCGTCGAAAGTGATGGTGCCGGAGGAATCCGCCGACAGATCCAGATAGTCGGCGCCGGTGCCGGTGATGGAATCGCCGCTGTCGAGGGCCAGGGTCCAGCCCTGCTCCGCCGACTGGCCGTCAAAGCCTTCTAACTGAATCGTATCGGTCCAGCTTCCGCCGCCGCCCTCGACCGTGTTTTGGCCGTCACCCTCGGCAAAGATGAAGAGATCGTCGCCATCGCCGCCATAGAGCAGGTCATCGCCCTCGCCGCCGGTGATCGTATCGGCGCCGGCACCGCCGGTGATGGTGTCGTCTCCGGCGAGGCCGAGAAGCTGATCGTCTTCGCCAGTGCCGTTTAGCGTGTCGTCGCCGCTGGTGCCCGACGTGATCTGACCCGGCGTGCCGGCGGAGCTGGTATCGGTCAGCGCTTTGACGTCGACGGTGATCGTCGCCGAGGAGACCTCGGTGTCGCTGTTGGCCGATTCGGTCGCCGTTGCTTTGACGGTGAGGTCGAAGCTGCCGTTATAGCTGTCGGGCGGATCGATGGTCAGGCCGGAAAGATCGGCAGAATCCACGCTCCAGACGCCGCCGCCGAGGTCGGTGCCGGCCGAGAGCGTCGCGCCCGTCGGCACCCCGGAGATTTCGACCGCCAGGCTCTCCGAGCCGTCGGTGTCGCTCAAGGCGGCCGAGATATCGAGCGCGATTCCCGATTCGAGGGTCAGGCCGACCGATCCGGTGACAGTCGAGTCGGTGGAAATCGCGACGTTATCGAAACTGATTTCTGCGGTCTCGCTCGACTGCGTGGCCTTGTTGTTGTAACCGCCGATGGTCAGCGTGTGCGTGCCCGGCGTCAAGGTGCCGAGATCGATGGAGACGGTCTGCCAGCCGGAATCGCCGCCGTCATACATGCGGGCGACATAGTTGTTGCCGCCGGTGCCGTGGAGCGTGCCGTCGACCGACGCCAGCACCTCGACATATTCGTCGCTCTCGTAGGAGGCGTCCATTTCGATCCGGTAGGAGAAGGTCAGCGTTCCGGTCGCGCCTTCGGGCACGGTGAAGGTGGTGGTGAAGCCGCCGGCCATGTCGGTCGTGCCATCATCGCCGGTGCCGCCGAGGTCGAGCTCAAGCCCACCCGAGCCACCGACGCCGCCGGAACTATCCGCGCTACCGCTGGCGCGCGAGCCGCTTTCGGTATCGTAAAAGCCACCCTCACCGTCATGGAAGGCATCGTCGGAATAGGAGAAGCCGTCGAGACCTGAGTCGAAATCGGCGGAAAAGATCTCCGTCGCGCTCGTGCCGGCGTCGAAGTTCAAGGTCACTGCGCCGGTGTTGCCGTTGGGGATCAGCATCAGGCCATCGAGATCGGCATTGGCGACGGTCCACGAGCCACCGCCATTGTTGGTCCCGGCGGAAAGCGTCGCCCCGCTGGGAACGCCGGTGACGGTGACCGCGTTGCCGGTGTCGATAATCTCCTGCGGCACGGCAACCGGCTCGGCGTTGTCCTGATAGCCTTCGGCGCTCACGCTGCCCGAGAGTGCCGGCGCATCGGCAACCGCGGTAACGTCGATGACGGCGCTCGCCGCGGTCGAATCGGTGCCATCGGAAACGCTGTAGTCGAGAGCGACGTCGTCGCCAGAGAAGTCGGCGGCGGGCGTAAACGTCCAGGTGCCGTCGCCGTGGTCGGTCAAGGTGCCGTGCGCGCCGTTTTGCAGGCTGAGCCCGGTGACCGACAGGGTATCGTTGTTGCCATCCGTCGCGTTCGCCAGAAGCTCGGCCTCGGTGATCACGATGGCCGCGTCTTCGTTTGTGGCGCCGAGATCGACGCTGCCCGAGACCTCCGGCGCTACCTGCGGGCCCGTGATGGAGACGCTGATGGCGGACGCGGTGGTTGTCGCGGTATCGCTGTTCGACGATTCGGTCGATTTTGCGGTGACCGTGAGGTCGTAGTCGCCCGTAAAGCCCGTCGGCGGGATCATGGTCAGGCCGGGCAGCTCGGCAGCGGTCAGG
>JAKSBY010000348.1 GCA_022360855.1 Sphingomonadales bacterium
CGGTCGAAAACAAGGTCCATGATTTTCCCAACCAGGTCACGGGGCGGGCGCCCGGCAAGACCCAGTTCCCCCTGTATGACAGCACACCGCTCGGCTTTCGGGACTACTGGTATCCGGTGATGTTCTCGCATCAGCTGCGCGAGAAAAAGGGCGTCGGCCTCACCCTTCTCGGTCAGAAGGTCGCGTTCTTTCGCAGCGCAGGAAAAGCCTATGCCATCGAAAACCGCTGCGTGCATCGCGGCGTGCCTCTCGACGGCAGCTTTTGCGACTTCGCCGGTACCATAAGCTGTCCGTATCATGGCTGGGTCTACAATCTTGCCGACGGCAAGGTGGTTGCGGCGCTTACCGACGGGCCCGACTCGGCGGTGGCGCGCGGAAATCTCGGCGTCCGCACCTATCCTCTTGAAGAGCGCGGCGGGTTGATTTGGGTGTTCATGGGCGAGGGCGATGCGCATGCTTTGGCCGAGGACGTGCCTGACGAGTTCCTCTGCGAAGATGCCGCTATCGTCGGGCGCGTCACCGAGCGGCCTGGCGATTGGCGGCACGCGGCGGAGAACGGCTACGACGAAGGCCATGTCAAATATCTGCACCGCCGCGGTGTCTGGACCTTCTGGCGCCGCGCGCCGGCCTGGGGCCATTCCAAGGAGCGCGAGACCGAAGACGGGAAGTGGCTGACCCGCGATCTCGAGGAGATCGGCTGGGGTGCCGAGTATCCGGGACTCGGTTTTTGGCCGAAGAAGAACTTCTGGCGTTGGCGGCCCGGCGCGCGCGGAATCCGCGTCCGGCTGCCGGGGGCCCTGCGCGTGCAATACGGTAAATGGGCGCATTACGAGTGGTACGTCCCGACTACCGAGGGGAACCACCGCTATCTGCAGTTTATCGTCAAGCGCACGGGTTCGCTGGGCCGTTTGTGGCTGCAGATCAAGTATGCCTGCTATATCCGGCCGTTCTTCCACACGCGGTTCAACAATCAGGACGCCTGGATGGTGGAGGGGATGCAAACCCCGCCGGAGGTCCTGTATCGGCCCGACCGCTCCATCGTCAGCTGGCGCAGGTTCGTCGAAAAGCATGCGCGGCGAAATCAACCCGAACCGGAGAACGCGTAGTGGCGACGTATTCGGAGCAGGAGACCAGCCGTTTCGCCGATGCCGGCGGCATCCGCCTGCATTATCACGACGTCGGCGAAGGCAATCCTGTGATCTGCCTGCATGGCGGCGGCCCCGGCGCGGCCGGGTGGAGCAATTTTTCTCAGAACATCGAGGCTCTTGCGGCACGGTTCCGGCTGTTGCTGGTGGACATGCCGCAGTTCGGCCAAAGCGAGAAGGTCATCGTTACCGACGAGGGCCGTCTCAGCTATACCGCCAAAGCCGTCCGTGCCTTCATGGATACCCTCGGCCTCGAGCGCGCCGATTTCATCGGCAACTCCATCGGCGCGCAGAGCATCATGAAGCTGTGCCTGGACGCGCCGGAAAGGGTCGGCCGTCACGTTGCGCTCGGCAATAATGCGGCCGCGCCTTTGACCTTTTTTCAGCCGCGCCCGCCCGAGGGCATCAAGATGATCATCGACTACTATGATGACGAAGGTCCGACCCGGGAGAAGATGCGTCGGCTGATCGAGACGCTCGTGTACGACGCGTCCTTCCTGACCGACGAGGTGCTGGAGGCGCGTTTTCAGTCGAGCGCCGAGCCTGACATGGTCGATCTGTGGACCAACCATCACCCGCCGCGCGAGGAGATTGCCGAGCGCTTGCACGAAATCCAGGCGCCGACCTTGCTGATCTGGGGAAGCGAGGATCGTTTTTCGCCGCTCGACAGCGGGTTGATGGAACTGAAGCTGTTGCAGAATGCGGAGCTGCACGTCTTCCCCAGATGCGGCCACTGGGCCCAGGTGGAGCGCGCCGATGCCTTCAACACGCTCGCCGCGGAATTCCTGGGCAGGAAGGACTGACCGTCAGCCGTGAGTGAATATCAGCTCAATAAAGCCGTCTACGAGCTCAGCCGGCGGACCGACCGCCGGTCGGCAATCGAAGACAAGGCCGGCCTGTTCGCGGACTACGATCTGGACGCGAAGGAGCGGGCGGCGCTAATGGAGCCCAATTTCTCGATGCTTCGCGCGCTTGGGCTGTTGCCCAACCTCTTGTTCCGCTATTATCTCCTGCACGGGCTCTCGGTGTCCGAGTTCCGGCAGCGCCTGCTGGACGACGCCGCGGAAGCGGAGCTTTAGTCCGTGGCCGAGCTCGTCTTAGGCGTCGCGACCAGCCATCTCGCTTTGGTCTTGCGGGAGCCGCGTCCGGAAGATGCAGACCAGGTGGCGCGTTTTCGCAATGGGTTTTCCACATTGGCCGATGCGCTCGGGCGCTCCGGCGCCGACGCGCTGGTGGTTGTTTCCGGCGAGCACGTCAATAAGTTCTTCCTGGACAATCTGCCCGCCTTTGCCATCGGCACCGCCGAAACCTTCGACGGGCCGGTGGAGGATATCCCCATCGACAAGCGGAAGATACCCGGTGCTTGCGGGCTGGCGCGGCACATGCTGCGTCATGGCCTCGAAAACGGCGTCGACTGGGCGCGGGTCGACGAGTGGACCTTGGACCATGGCATGATGGTGCCGCTGCATTTTCTGGATCCTGGCGGCGCGCTGCCGATCGTACCGGTCTTCATCAACTGCGCGGCGGCCCCTTATCCGACGCTCGACCGGTGCCGCGCCGTGGGCGGTGCGCTCGCCGAGGCAATTCGGTCGTGGCCGGAGACGAGCCGGGTTGCGATCGTTGCCTGCGGCGGCTTGTCCCATTCGCCCGGCGATGTCCGCATGGGTTTTGTTGATGAAGAGTTCGACCGCGCCTTTTTGGAGCATCTGCGGGCCGGCGATGCGGCCGCCGCGGCCTCCTTCCCGGAAGCGCGGGTCGAGCAGGCCGGCAGCTCGACCGCCGAGATACGGGCGTGGCTTATACTGGCGGGCGCCTTCTCGGGCCGCCCGATGGACATCGTGACCTATGAGCCCATACGCGGTTTCGGCACGGGATGTGCTCAGGGTCTGATCTGGCCGAACGCGGATCATGACTGACGCTCCCGGCAGTATGGGCCCGGTGCTCAGCGTGCGGCGCGTCACCAAGCGCTATGGTGACGCGCTTGCGGTGGACGACATCAGCTTCGACATTGACGCCGGCGAGGTGCTGACCTTGCTGGGGCGCTCCGGCTGCGGAAAGAGCACGACTTTGCGTATCGTCGCCGGGCTGGAGCACCCGGATTCGGGCAGCGTTCATTTGCGCGGGAAGGTCGTGGTGTCTACGGCAGATGGCATCTTTGTCGCTGCCGACAAGCGCAATATCGGCCTGGTTTTTCAGTCCTATGCCGTGTGGCCGCATATGACCGTCGAGCAAAACATCGGCTATCCGCTCAAAATTCGTGGCTGGGGGCGCAACGAGTCTCGCGCCCGCATCGAAGAGGTCGCCGACATGGTCGGTCTCTCCGCCTTTCTGGATCGTCAGGCAACGCAGCTCAGCGGCGGCCAGCAACAGCGGGTCGCATTGGCGCGCGCCCTGATCCACGAGCCGGATCTCTTGTTGTTGGACGAGCCGTTCTCCAACCTGGATACGGAGTTGCGCAGCGAGTTGCGTTTCCAGATGAAGCACCTGCAGGATCGGCTCGGCATGTCGGTGCTCTATGTTACCCATGACCAGATCGAGGCCATGGACCTCTCCCACCGGGTTGCGGTCATGTATGAGGGGCAGATCCAGCAGCTGGGAACGCCCAGGGATATATACGAGACCCCCGCGAATTTCTTCATCCAGCGCTTTGTCGGAAAGATCCTGACCTTTGACGGGACAGTCGCGGCGCGGGACGAGAGCGCAGTCACGGTCGATCTCGGGGAGGGCGTCGCCATCTCTCTTCCGTCGGAGGATCGCGAACTCGCAGTGGGCGTCACCGTGCGCCTGACCACGCGCCCGGAAGACGTTCGACTAGGGTCGGACCCCGGAACCGCGGAGTTGGCTATTCCGGCACGTATCGGTGAAGTGAGCTACCTCGGTCACCAACAGGATTGCAAGCTGCTTTGTCCCGGCGGCGAGAACACCCTGTCGGCGCCCAAGGCGACCGAGCTTTCGCCGAACGATACCGTGACGCTGGTCCTGGATCCTGCGAAGGTTCGCATCTGGCCGTGGCGGAGCGCGTGATGGAGCTCCGCCGTCAGTCTCTGAGCCTGGCTATCCTTGCCGCCTTGGCGGCGATTACTTTGGCGCCGGTCGGCGTGGTCGCTCTCGGCGGGCTTGAGGCCGAGGCCTGGAACAAGATCCTGTTCGAAGACAGCGAAACCCGCCAAGCGCTGGGCTACAGCGTGATCCTGGCTCTGCGCGCACCCTTTGCGGCCGTCATTGGCTTCATCATTGCCTGGGCACTGATCCGTTTTCCCATCCCCGGGCGGCGCTTTCTGGAGTTTGCCTTCTGGATTGCCTTCATGATGCCGATATTGCCGCTGACACTGGGCTGGACCCTGTTCCTTGACGAGCATGACGGCCTCCTCAACCAGCTTCTGATGCGGCTGCCTTTCATCGAGGAGCCGGTCTTCAACATCCATTCCATCTCGGGAATCATCTGGGTTCACATGACCGCGAGCACCGTACCGGTGATGATCATCCTGCTCGGGCCGGCCATCCGGCAGATGGACAGTTCGCTCGAGGAAGCGGCCAGGGTCTCGGGCGCACCGCCCGGCCGGGTTCTGTTCGATGTGACAATTCCGCTGCTGATCACGGCGATCTTCACCGGCACCATTCTCGGCTTCATACGTGGCCTGGAGGCTTTCGAAGTGGAGCAGCTCCTGGGCGCGCCGGCAGGCATCTACGTCTACACCACTCGGGTATTCGACCTGGCCAACTGGCAGCCGCCACGCTTCGCCGAGGCCATGGCGTTGAGCACCCTGGTGCTTGTACTTCTCGGCGGTCTGGCTTTCGCCCATCAGCGCGCCACGCGCAACCGCAGCTATGCGACCGTAGTCGGCCGCGGCATGGGGACTCAGCCGCTTTCCATCGGGCGTGGCCGTTACGCCATTTCGGCCGTCCTGTTTCTGATCGTCGCCGTTTCGGTGCTGTTGCCCGGCGCTCTGCTCGTCCTCGGCTCGTTCATGACGCTGTTCGGCTTCTTCGATATCCCTGAGCCCTTTACGACGGCAAACTGGCGCATGGTTCTGGATGATCAGAATTTCGGCTTGGCGGCGCGGAATTCCCTCGTCATCGCGCTTGGCGCCGGGCTGGCGGGTGTATTGATCTACACGGGCTTGGCCTATCTGATCATGCGCACCCGGCTCGCCTATCGCGGGGTGCTGGACTTCATGTCTTGGCTGCCCTGGTGTGTGCCCGGCATTTTGCTGGGCCTCGGCCTGCTTGCGCTGGTCTTATACACGCCGGTCCTGAGCGCCTATTACGGCTCGCTCGGCCTTTTGGTCGCGGCGGTCATCATCAGTCAGTTTCCGCTTGGCGTGAATATGATGAAAACCGCCGTCGGCCAGGTGGGGGTCGAGCTGGAAGAGGCCGCCATGGTCAGCGGCGCCGGGCGCTTGCGCGTCTTTTACGATGTCGTGCTGCCCCTGGTGCGGCCTATGCTGATCAGCGTCTTCGTGCTTGTCGTCATTGCCGGGCTGCGGGACATTTCGACCCTGGTGCTGCTGGCCCAGCCGCGTTCGCTGCCGCTTTCGATCCTGCTGTTCGAATACGCGGTCAGCGGGTCCAAGGAAGCCGCCGCCGTGGTTGGGCTGATCATCTCGGCAATCGTTCTCGTTGTCGCGTTGACGGCGCGCCGCCTCGGCCTCGATCTGACGAGCGCGCGCTCCACCGCGTAGCCCTGTCTGGAAGGAGTAGATGATGCGCTATTTCATTGTAACGATTCTTGCGGGCATGGCGCTGGCGTCGCAATCCCTGGCACAAAGCGCAGACCAACGCTGGGCCGAGGTTCGCGCCGCGGCTCGTGATGAAGGCCGGGTCGTCGTTGCCGGTCCGGCCTTCCCCGGCCTGCGCGAGGCGGTAGTCAACGGCTTTCAGGAAGCCACCGGGATTACAGTGGAATGGCGGCCCCTGACCCGCGGGCCCGGTCCTTTCCTCGCGCAGTTGATCCGGGAGGTGCAGGCAGACCGCGTTCAGACCGACGTCTATATCGGCGGCAGCACCAGCTGCTATACGTTGAACCGGGAGGTCGACGCCACTGTCGACATGCGCGAGGTGCTGCTCGCGCCCGACGTACGCGAACCCTCGGTTTGGCGCCATGACGAACTGCCGGTCGAGCGTGGCGGGCCGAATCGTCCGTACCATCACTGGTGCGCTCTCAATACAGCCGAATGGGTGATGGGCGATCTGTTCGTCAACACGCGCTATGTGGACCCGGCGGACATCACCTCCTGGAAAGACTTGCTGAAGCCTGAATACAAGGGAAAGATCTCGGCCCATGATCCGCGCCATCCGGGCGGCGGCCGGGGCACCGCAGCCTATCTTTACCAGCTGTTCGGCGAGGATTTCGTGCGCGACCTGTTCATCGGACAGCAGGTCAAGATGCACCGCAACTATACCCAGCCGGCCGAGGACGTGGCGCGCGGCCGCGCCTGGATCGGCATCGCGCTGGTGCAGGCGGCGGTGGAACCGTTACGCCAGCGGGGGCTGCCGCTTCAGCGCATCTACCCTGAAGACGGGCCGGGCCTTCTCACCGCCGGTTTCAGTGGGGTCATGAAGCTGAAGGGCGGCCCCAACCGCAACGCCGGCATCGCGTTCATCAACTGGTGGGCCTCAAAGCAGGGACAGGAGATCGCCCAGTGCGAGCTGTTGGAGCTGAGCCTGCGCAAAGACGTCGACCGCGACGACTGCGTCCCCGACTGGACCATGCCGCGGCCCGGCGTAAACTATCCAATCCACTCCTACGCGCCGGACCACTATTTCGGACACTATCAGCGCTATCTCGACCGCACGACGGAGATCTTCGGGCAGTAACCCGGCGCGGCGCCGGTCAGCCCGCCAGATGTTCGCACAGCATCATGGCCATCACCTTGGCGCCGTCGCGGGTGCGCTCCACCGACGCCATATCCAGGTCCGTATGGGCGAATGCGTCCTCGCCGGGACCGTAATTGGCGGTCTGGATTCCCAGATGATTGAGGTAGCCCTGATCGAATGCGCTTTGCCCGAAATGGGTTTCGGGCTCGTGTCCGAGGGTTGCCTGCGATGAACGCTTGATAAGGCGAACGATGTCGGAGTCCTCGTCGACCAGC
>JAKSBY010000707.1 GCA_022360855.1 Sphingomonadales bacterium
CGGCCGAAGACGCCAAGGAGGAGCGCAAGCCGCCCCGCTGCGTCAGCACGACCCGCATCCGCTCCTCCGAGATCCTCGACAACAAGACCATCATCCTGGATATGGCCGGGCGCAACAACGACCTCAAGATGAACCTGCGCTACCCTTGCCATCAGCTCAAATTCCACGACTACTTCTTCTACCGCAGCTTCGCCGGCCGGCTCTGCGTCAACGATCTGATCTTCGACCGCGGCGGCTCCTCCTGCCCCATCGAATCCTTCAGCTACTACGAAAAGCCCGACAAGAAGGAGAAGAAAGAGAAGGAGGACAAGGACGAGCAGGAGGGCGAAGAGAACTGATCGGGAGCTGCATTCCGTTCGCGCTGAGCTTGTCGAAGCGTGAACGGCCGCGCGAGCATTCGTCCTTCGACAAGCTCAGGACGAACGGTCTTCCGATATCGGATCGCTAGTCCTTCGGCTTGACCATGGTCTCGGGCCGGACGACTTCGTCGAAGCGTTCGGCGGTGACCGCGCCGAGTTCGAGGGCGGCTTCCTTCAGGGTCTGGCCGGTCTTGTGGGCGTGCTTGGCCACGGCGGCGGCCTGATCGTAGCCGATTTCGGGCGCCAGGGCCGTCACCAGCATCAGGCTCTTGTTCATGAGCTCGGCGATACGTTCGCGGTTGGCTTCGATGCCGGCAACGCAGCGGTCGGTGAAGCTGACCGCGCCGTCAGCCAGAAGCCGGATCGACTGCAGAACGTTGTAGACGATCACCGGCTTGAAGACGTTGAGCTCCATATGGCCCTGGGAGCCGGCGACGGTGACGGCCACGTGGTTGCCCATGACCTGGGCGGCGACCATGGTCAGCGCCTCGGCCTGGGTCGGGTTGACCTTGCCCGGCATGATCGACGAGCCCGGCTCGTTTTCCGGCAGGCGCAGCTCGCCGAGGCCGCAGCGCGGGCCCGAGCCCAGAAGCCGGATGTCACCCGCGACTTTCATCAGGCTGGCGGCCAACACGTTGAGCGCGCCCGAGGCTTCGACCATGGCGTCGTGGGCGGCGAGCGCCTCGAATTTGTTTTCGGCGGTCACAAAGGGAAGCCCGGTGATGGCCGCGGCCTCGGCGGCGAATTTCTCGGCGAAACCGGGCTTGGAGTTGATGCCGGTGCC
>JAKSBY010000345.1 GCA_022360855.1 Sphingomonadales bacterium
CGAAAACATCCTGGACAAGAATGATCTCGATGAGATCGCGCAATTGCTGGGGGACAATAGTGGCAGCTCGGACAGCCAGGTAGTTCAAAACGAAGTGGCCGGTTATATGCCCGTTATCGAGCAGCTTCCCGACGGCAGCGCAATCGAATTCAGATTCGAGGGTCAGTTTGAACCCTGCAGCCTGGAGCGGAACAGGGAAAACCCATCCCTGTACACCATCCGCCGCAACAAATCCCGCATTCCCATTACTCGCAGTAAGCTGGGTTTGGCCATCTCTCTGCAGGAAGGTGAGCTACGCATTCCCTGTAATGATTCCGGAGATCTGCAACTGCAGAAAACCGTGATGCAGAAAAGTTCTGCACGCTTTTCCCGCCGCAATATTAACTAGCAACATCCTCTCTCTTACCCTGTGATAACATTGAGCCTGCATGGGTTAACGCTATCGGTGTGGGTTTGCATTCGACTTCCCTTTCTATATCGGATCATTTGATCGAGGGCGTACGCGTACTGCCTTCCCCCAACTGCAGTGAGCGCAGCGATCCCGGGAACATCTCCCTGTTGGTTATCCATAACATCAGCCTGCCCCCGGGAGAGTTCGGTACCGGTTGCATAGATCAGTTATTTACCAATTGCCTGGATCCCAATTCCCACCCTTACTTCGCCGAGATCTCCTCACTACGGGTGTCCGCGCACTTGCTAATTGATCGCGCCGGATTAGTTACTCAGTATGTCCCGTTTGATCTCAAGGCGTGGCATGCCGGGGAGTCCTGCTTTCAGGAACAGGACAACTGTAATGAATTCAGTATTGGCATCGAACTGGAAGGTACCGACGAGCAGCCTTTCACCGATGCTCAGTATGACGCTCTGCTACAGGTAAGTGCTGCATTATTGGGTGCCTACCCGGGTTTGACTACCGAGCGCATAGTAGGGCACAGTGATATAGCTCCTGGACGCAAGACTGATCCGGGCCCCTATTTTGACTGGGCCAGGTATCGCGACAGTCTTAACGGAACAAGGACTACCTAAAACCGGGAACAAATAGGGCATGAAATTTCTCGTCATACTTATTTGCCTTGCCATGA
>JAKSBY010000173.1 GCA_022360855.1 Sphingomonadales bacterium
CAGTTCGGGGTAATCTCGACTGAGCCGGATGATCGTCCCGCAGGCAAAAAATGCGGTCGCCGCGGTCAAGATGAACAGGAAAAACCCGACATAGCCGTGTTCGCCCAGGACCTCGAAATAGATCGAGTGAACAGCCCGGCCTGTCGTTCCGGAGGGAAGGTGGCGCGCGCGCAACTGCGGACTGTAATGGACAAGGAACCCGCCGCCGACGACCGGGCTGTCGTCGGTAACCCTGAACGTGTAAGCCCACATATCCATGCGGCCCCTGGCCGAAGGATCATCGGCGAAATCGCCGATGCCTTCCATGCGCTCACGCCACTCCGGCGGCATGAAAACCGCGGCGGCGATGACGGCAAACACGCCGAGTCCCATGGCGAGGACTCTTCGGTTGGAGCGTATCACCAAAAATCCCAGCATCGTGCCGGCAGCGAGAAAAGCGCCGCGTGACTGGGATCCGAATATCGCCGCGAGGAAGAACAGGATGCTGAAAAGCGCGATTAGTCGCAGATACCTGTGTGGCGCGGTAATGGAGAGATACCGCAACAGCGGCAACGTCGTTATCAGCGTCAGCGCCATATGATTGTTGTCGCCGAAAAACGAGCCCTCCGGACCCCAAACGATATTCACACCGCCCGTGGTTGCCGTGAAGAAACCGCCCTTGAGCCCGTAGAATCCGATCGAGATACAGATGATCCAGATGAAGGCATGAAGCCGGTTCTTACTGCCGAGAAGGACAATGCTCAGAAAGGTGAAGAGCATGATCTTGGAAAATTTGATCCACTTCTCGTTCGCATCCAAGGGGTTCACGGCAAAGAGTGTGGTCACGCAGGTCCACAAATAAAAAAACACCAATAGCCAGAGAACCGGATGGTTAGGCAGGTTTTTCCGCTCGGGCGAAAAGATCAGCGCGATGGCCGTCGCGATTGCAATGATGTCCAGGAACGGGAAGTCGTAGGCCATCCCGAAGGTCAGCCGATGCGGGTTCATGTACGATACCCACGCCCACACCAGCACGCCGACATGCGCCTTGAACAGAATCGCCGGCACCGAAGACATAACGGCAATAAAGATCAGTATGCTGCGCATCGTTCGACTTTTTGAAGCTGCCGAAAAACTGTTTGCTGGTATTGAAAGGAACGTTCCGGCAAAACAGCTTATCCATCCAACAGTTAGCAAATCATCTACGATTTAGCTATAAGCAGGTTCGGACCGAAGTAGGAGCCTGCCTTGCTGGAAGGTGTTGTATTATTGGTTTTCGTTGCCGCCATCGGCTATGTGATTTTCTGGTCGATCCAGAACGACGATCTCGACAAGGAAATCGAGCGCGGCGAGGACGCCGGGGAGCCCGAAAACACTCAGCCTTCAAATTCGGGAAGATCGATTTTCAAAGACCGCGTCAAGTAGTCGAGCGTCGCGATACGGCCGACCTGCTCGCGGTCACGGCAGCGGTCCAGCCGGAATAATCGTGACACCAGATCGGGCCCGTCGGGCATCAGGTCCCGAAGATCGGATAGCAGACTCCGTCCATCCGACCTCGCCATCATGCGGTGTTGGATGCGATAGCTGAAGCGCCGCAGCGCCGGCGGCCGGGCATAGGTGAGGCGGTCTTTCAGACGTGCGCCAAGCGGCGGGTCCTGCGCGAAGTCGAAGCCGTAGTCGGACGGGTAGGCGGCGAGTTTCGGGTCCACCTGGCGGATCATGGCCGCCTCGATGCGCCCGTGGTTTTTCATGGCGAGCGGGATTTCGGCCGCGGCCGCAACCACCGGCGGCTCGACAAACGGTGTCAGCGCCGGGCCGATCCGGTTGTTGGTGGCGGTGTTATGCCCGGTCCAGAACCGGCACCGGAACAGGGGATAGGCCAGCTCCACTTGGGCCCGCGTCAGCGCCGGACCGCTGGCCCCTAGCGCAGAAATGAGCTTCGCCTCGAGGCGATCCAGGTAACGCGCCTCATCGAAGACGCCGGTCAGGGCTTTGGGATCGTACCGGCTGTAGAATGTCCAGAGCAGCGATCGGGCCGGCAGAGGACGGCCGGGCAGGTAGAAGAAATTGCGGAACACCTCGCCGCCGCCGCCGTTGAGCGCCAAGCGTCCGTCTGCGGCGCGGGCGAGGCGGGTCGTGAGGTCGACGCCGTTGTCGAAGATTCCATCGGTCGGCCAGCCGTCGAACATCAGGAAATTGCGGGCGACCGTCTCCGCCGCTTCTTCTCCGGCCGGCGGCAGCCATAGTGACTTGTCCACGTGATCGATCTCGAATCCCTCGCCGGCGGCGATCTGCTTTGCGATCCGAACGTCGCCATCGGTCGGCTTGCCGTAAACGTGGACATGAGGCCTGAGGCCACGGGCCCTGAGGAGCGCCAGGGTCAGCCGGGAATCGTAGCCGCCCGAGAGCGCGGCATCGACAGCGTTGCCGAAGGCGCCGACGATCGCATCGTATACCTTGCCGAGCTGTTCAAGGTTGGCCGCAACGTGCTCTTCGAACGGCGCGTCGCGGGGCGCTGCTGGCAGCGGCCATGGCCGCGGTTCCGAACGGAGGCGGCTCCCTGGCGCGTCGGACAGGCGGTACCGGAAGCCGGGCTCCACGGTGACTACCTCCCGAAGCGGCGTCTCGGAGCCGTAGCAGGCGCCCTGAAAGACGTATTCATAGGCCGCCTGCGTGTTGAGCGTGCGCTTCGTCAGACACTCGGCGGTGGCGAGGAAGCTCGTTGAGAGAACCGCCCCGTCTCCTGACCGGTAGAGCTTCGCGCTGCCGAGCCGATCTGTGAAAAAGGCCAGTTCTCGGCCGCAATACAGGAACACGGCATAGGCGCCGAATAGCCTGGTTTCGTCCAGTGACCCGACGCGCCAGGCGGCCAAGACGTTCGAGGCGGCTTCGGCACCCGCCGACCCGTCGAAGAGCAGGGTGCCTGCAATGGCGCACCAATCGTCGCCGTCCCGGGCCGAGGCGGCGGGATCGCCCACGGCATACGGATAGAGCGCCAGCGTCGCATTTGGTGTCTTGAAGGTCTCGGCCGGGCCGAGACCCTGCTTGCGGAAGACTGCGAGGGCGCCCTCGGGCGGGGCGGTCGCAGGCCCCGAATGAATATGAAGGAAGGCGCTGGCCATGGCCTGTCAATCCGTCTGGCCGTGCATCCAATCGGCGGTCCAGCGCGCAACCTGCTGGCGCCAGACCTCGCGAGAGAAGGTGTGATCGGAGTCGGTGACGTCGCGCCGCGTGACATCGGCCTCGGTTAGCGCCGCACGCCATTCGGGATCGCTCGACGTGAAGTCATCGAACTCCCGCGCAACGAGGTCGTGGCCGCTCTGGATCAGCAGTACCCGCCCCGAAAAGCCCTTCAGGCCGCGCAGCATGCGGCTCTGGAAGGAGCCGGCCTCGCCGCCCGCTCCCTGAAGACTGCGTCTGATCTTGCGCATGAAGTCCGCCACCGATTTGCCGATCGCGACGTCGCCTTTGAGGAGGCGCAGCCAGAACTGGCGGCTGAAGACGCGGCCGGCATAATAGTGCTTCACGAAGGCCTTGGCTTCCCCGGTTTCCGTGCGCACCCAGGGATTGACCAGGATGGCGCCGGTGATCCGAGGGTCGCGCACGCCGTCGATCAGAATCGCCGACGCGCCCTCGCAAAGCCCCCAAAGGCTGATTTCCCGAAGCTCCGGCAGGCGCTTGGTCAAACAGTCCAATGCGGCACCAAAATCCCCGGAAAGATCGGTGAAGCCCGGGTAATCGCCTTCGCTGTCGCCGATTCCCGTCCAGTCGAACCGCATGGCGGCGATGCCGTTTTCCGCCAGATGGCGCGCCAGGTGAATGTATTGGCGATGCGCGCCGACCCGGTATTGCGGGCCGCCGACGAGAATAATGACGGCTTGCGTTGCCGGCGCGCGCGGCACGTGGATCAGGCCGACCAGGCGATTGCCGCCGCTTTCGAAGATTACGGACTCGACAGTCACAGCCCTGCCTCCGCGATCAGGCGCCGCGTTGCCGCGACCAGGTCGGGGCAGGGCTCCGGCTCGGCCAGCGACCAGAAGGGCGGGCCGTCCGCCACGCCCGAGACGACGTGTACGCCGTCGGAACGCCACTGGCCGGCGAGCTCCCCCGCCGCCGGCGAAAGATCGGATTCGGCGGCGCCGACCTCGAGCCAGAGTACCCGGCTTCCCGGGGCCGGCCGCAGGCCCTTCATGGTCAGCGCGGAAATCTCGCTCGCCAGTTGAGAGGTCAGCGCATAGCCCGCTACTTCCAGCGTTTCGCCGCTGGCCAGCCGGGCCTCGAGGGACTTGGTGTCCTCGCCCGGTGCATCGGCCTGGGTCAGTCCCGCAGCCACACGGAGCCTGAGGAACTGGCGGAGGAAGACGCGGCCGTTGGTTACCGGCTGCCAGAAGATCAGGCTGCCAGAGTTTGCATCGCGATAAACGTCGGCTGCCAGCAAAGCACCGGCGCGCA
>JAKSBY010000659.1 GCA_022360855.1 Sphingomonadales bacterium
CACCGTAGAAACCATGCTCGCTGGCGCTTTACCTGGTCCTTTGACCGGGGCGGCCGCGTGGTATGGGAAATTGAAACACAGAGATTGTCGTCATGATCCACCAGCGCCCTTACCAGGCTGGTCTTGCCGGCACCTGAGGGAGCGGTGACTATGTAAAGCACGCCTTTGCTCATGATGATTTCCCGATCGTGGTGAAGCCTACTCAACGTTTTGTATCTGCTCGCGCATTTGTTCGATCAAGACCTTCAGCTCCACTGCTCCCATTGTAGTTTCAATTACAATGGATTTCGAAGACAGAGTGTTGGCCTCGCGGTTTAATTCCTGCATGAGAAAGTCCAGGCGTCGTCCTTTCTGGCCGTTGGTATTGACGACACGTTCCACTTCGTCGAGGTGTGAATCGAGCCGGTCCAGTTCCTCGGCGACATCGGCTTTTTGCGCCAGCAGTGCAACTTCCTGCTCAATGCGGGTTGCCTCGAGTTCGGCTTTCAGGTCTGTGATTTTGTCCAACAATGATTGGCGTTGCCTGGCCAGTATATCCGGCATCTGGGTGCGAACATTGCTAACAATTTCCCGGATACTGTTCACCCGCTGCAACAACATGTCTTTTATTGCGGTGCCTTCACGCTCGCGGTTACCGACTAATTCTTCCAGTGATTTCTCAAACAGGTCTAACGCCTGTTGTTCTATGGTGTCACTGTCAAACTCCTGTTCCCTGATGACACCGGGCCACCTGAGAATTTCCATGCTGCCCAAAGCTTTTGAGTTCCCGGTAATTTGCTCGATTTCCCGATTTGCTTCAATTAGCTGCTCAATAAGTTCGCGATTGAGCTGGATGCTGGATGTTGAAGACTCTGCAATCGCATAACGCAACTGGCATTCCACCTTGCCCCGGTGCAGGCGTTTGCGCAGTTTATCCCTGATGCTGTTTTCCAGGCCACGGAACATCTCCGGCAAGCGCACATTGGTTTCGAGGTAGCGGTGGTTTACGGAACGCAGTTCCCACACCAGGGTGCCCCATTCCAGCTCCACCTGCTGGCGAGCAAATGCCGTCATGCTTAACATGAATCTACCTTTATTTACCTGCCTGATTCAGCGAGCGGCTATTTTAACCAAATAGAGAGTGAATCACAGTGTAATAACAACCGGCTCGCCATGTACCAACAATTCAGAGATAATTCGAGGCCCAATTTTATCGGCACCCTGTCAATGTCTGAATCAGTTCGCCCCAGTGGGCGGCAACCCGACCAGCTAAGAAGAATCAACCTGACCCGAAACTACACCAAACATGCGGAAGGGTCAGTTCTTGTTGAGTTTGGTGATACCAAGGTCATATGTAATGCCACTGTGGAAGATACCGTTCCCCGGTTTCTCAAGGGTAGTGGACAGGGCTGGGTAACTGCAGAGTACGGCATGCTGCCCCG
>JAKSBY010000474.1 GCA_022360855.1 Sphingomonadales bacterium
CCGGCATGCCTCATCCCTCCTTCTCTCCCACACCCTCAGTTTAAAACGCTGTCTTGCCCGCGCAATGGCTGAAACGCGCCAACTGGACGTAATCCATTGGGCGAGGAAAATTTATAAAGATGTATTTTATATCTTGCTTTTCGATCGAAGCTCGTTATATAAGATGTATATTATTTGCCACTTAAGGCAAAACACCGACAGGGAGATGGGTTATGGGCATTCTGGTCGCAATCGCCGAGGTCTTGACCGTCGGCTGGTTCATCTTCTTCACCGCCATAATCTTCGAGCAAATCCGGCTGAGCCGCGGCCTCAAGGCGCCCGGCATCGACACGCCCGGCAAGACCCTGATCGGCTCGTGGCGCTGGGCCATGATCGTCGGCGTGCCGCTCATGATGGCCGCCGAGACCGCCTTCATGTTCGGCCTGTTCGACTGATCGGACCTGCCAAAATCGGGAGAGAAACCATGCTCAAAAACATCAGCTTCTGGCCCCTGTTCCTGGTCTTCGGCGCGGTTCCCCTGCCGCTCTACATCTGGGCCGTGCTTTCGCTGACCCTCGGCTAAGGCGTCCTACGCCACTGTAGAAACAGACATCAGGTCATCGCGAGAAGCCCCAGCGACGCCGCAATCCCTATTTCGGTGACAGTTACCTTTTTATTTTCCATTTAAAAACAAAGCATTAGAAAAACCATCCTTGAAAAAGGTAACTGTCACCGAAATTCCTAAAAGCCGCTTACTCCGCATAAAGCGGATTGGCGAGCTTCTGCACCAAGCCGGCGGAAGAGCCGCGTGGCACGATCTCCGTACCGGTCAGCACCAAAGTGCGGTCGTCTTTGCTGATCGCCACATTTGTGAGCAGCGGCTTCTCGACCGGCAGCCTGTGGAGAATGGGACCGCCGCGCGAAAGGATGACCAGGAGCCCTGCGCCGTAGATCGCCACGTAGAGATTGCCGCGCGAGTCGGTGTCGAGTCCATCGGGGCCCATCAGCGGGTAATTGCCGATTGGCTCGATCTGCTCGCCAGCCAAATCCTTGAAGACTTCTCGCGACCCCAGGCGGCCGGGAGCAAGCTCGCGAAAAACCAGGACGCGGCCGGCGAGATGCTCGCTGACATAAAGACGCCGGGTCTTCCGGTCGAAATGAACGCCGTTGGGGTAGTTGAGCCTCTCCACGAGGCGGTGGACCCGCCCATCGGCGTCCAGATAAAGAAGCGCGCCCGGGCGTCGCCTTGTATTCCTGAAGGGGCCCGAAGCGCTGAAATAGACGCCGCCGTCGGCATCCGCCGACGCATCGTTGGGGTTGTCGAAGGTCCGGCCGTCGGTGTCTTTGCGGAAGCGGCCGATAAAGTGCCCTTCCCTGGA
>JAKSBY010000241.1 GCA_022360855.1 Sphingomonadales bacterium
AATCCGTCCAACAGCCGCCCCTGACTGCCGAATACCGAGGTCAAGAGCGCCACTTCGGCGGGTCGCGTGAGCTCGACCGGCCGGAAACGTGGCGGCGGCTTGGCCGTGCCGTGATAGCGTACCCGGCCCTCCGCGACCCAGCCGATAGGCCCGGTATCCGGCGAGGCGAAGGCGGCAACGTTGAAGCGGTGGGCCTTGGTCACGTGTCGCGCCGTATGGATTTCGTCGTTCATGACAACGACCACACCGTGCTCCGCCGTTTCCCCCGATGCGGCCACGCACACCGCGGCCAGGAGGTTGGCCGGACCGTCACCTCCAACCTGTGTCGGATTGCGCATGGCGCCGGTGACGGCCACTGGAACCGAGCCGTCGGTCAGGCAGGCCAGCAGGAACGCGGAGTCTTCAAGCGTGTCCGTCCCCTGAGTGACGACAAAGCCGTCGATGCCCTGCCCCGCCATATCCCCGATACGGCCGGCCAGAGCGATGATATCGGCAAAGCCGAGATTGGCGCTCGCGACCTGGCGGAAGGATTCGGCGGTGACCGCGGCGACCGCTTCGACCTCCGGCACCGCCGCCACCAGGTCGGCGGCGTCGAGCTTGGGCACGACGCCGGCGGCGCCATCGCCGGCCATGGCGATGGTGCCGCCCAGCGAGATGACGTGGACGCGCGGCTTCATGCCGCCACACTTAGAGCAAGATTTCTAAGCCGCCAAGGCTTCATCCGCCGGCACGTAACTGGCGCCCAGATCCTGCGCCACGGCTTCGTAGGTAAGCTGCCCGCGATAGACGTTGAGCCCGGCCAGGAGATGCGAATCGTCGCTGAGCGCCTGCTTGTAGCCCTTGTCGGCGAGGGCCAGGGCAAACGGCAGAGTGGCGTTGTTCAGCGCGAAGGTCGAGGTCCGCGCCACCGCGCCCGGCATATTGGCAACGCAATAGTGGACGACACCGTCGACCACGTAGGTCGGCTCGTCATGGGTGGTCGGCCGCGAGGTCTCGAAACAGCCGCCCTGATCGATGGCGACATCCACGAGCACCGAGCCCCGCTGCATCCTGGACAGCATGTCGGCGGTGACCAGTTTCGGCGCCGCGGCGCCGGGAACCAGCACGGCGCCGACCACGAGATCGGCGTCGAGTACGTAGCTCTCAAGATTGTCGCGGGTCGAATAGATGGTGTTCAGGTTGCCGCCGAACTCCATGTCGAGCTCGCGCAGGCGCGGCAGCGACCGATCTATCACCGTGACACTGGCTTCCATGCCCATGGCCATGCGCGCCGCATTGCTGCCGACGACACCGCCGCCGATGATGACGACCTTGGCCGGCGCGACGCCCGGCACCCCGCCCAAGAGCATGCCGCGGCCGCCCTGGCTCATCTCCAGGCAGTTGGCGCCCGCCTGGATCGACATGCGCCCGGCCACCTCGCTCATCGGCGCCAGCAAGGGCAGCCCGCCCCTGTTGTCTGTCACCGTCTCATAGGCAATGGCGACGGAGCCCGATTCCATCAACAGCTTCGCCTGCTGGGGATCAGGCGCCAGATGCAGATAGGTGAACAGGACCTGGCCCTCGCGCAGCATCCGGCACTCGTCCGGCTGCGGCTCCTTGACCTTCACGATCATGTCGGCCGCGGCGAAAATCTCTTCCGGCGTATCGGCGACCGACGCGCCGACGTCCCGGTAGTCGGCATCGAACAGCCCGATCTCAAAACCGGCACTGGCCTGGACCACCACGTCATGGCCGTGATCGATCAACTCGCGCACGCTCGCCGGTGTCAAGCCGACGCGATATTCATGGGTCTTGATCTCCTTGGGCACCCCAATGAGCATGTTGGCCTCCTCGTCGCATAGCCTGGCTGGAACCGTGTCCCTCGGCACAATAATACGCCAATTCCAAGCGCATTTCCTTGCAAAGAGGCGTTTTTGAGGCCACGATACACAAGTATCTGCGATAAAATACGAATTCAGACGCGGAATATTCTATCGATGGAATTGGACAGAATCGATCATGCGATCCTCGACCATCTGCAGCGCGACGGGCGGTTGAGCAATGTGCAGCTTGCCGGTCTCGTGGGCCTCTCGGAGTCCGCCTGCTTGCGCCGGGTGCGGAATCTGGAACGCTCCGGCCTCGTTGAAGATTATGTGATGATCGTCAATCAGGCGGCGACGGGCCGGCCCGGCAACGTCTTCGTGCGCGTCACCCTGGAGAGCCAGAAGCTGGAGGATCTGCGGGCCTTCGAGAAGGCGGTGGCCGACGTGCCTGAGGTCATGGAATGTTACCTGATGTCCGGCGATTCCGACTTTCTGCTCAGGGTCATCGTGCGCGACGCCACCGATTACGAGCGCATTCATCACGAATCGCTGACCAGCCTGCCCGGCGTCGCCCGCGTGCACTCGTCATTCGCGCTCAGAACCGTGCTAAAGAAGACGGCAGTGCCAATCACAGCGGGGACATGACGATGGCCGAAGACGGCTACGCCGGTTTTCCCAGGGAAGCGGCGCGCTTTCTCAAGGATTTGACGCAGAACAACAGCAAGGCCTGGTTCGATACCCGTCGCGGCGACTATCAGGCGGGTATGGCCGAGCCCGCCAAGGACTTCGTTATCGCCATGGGCACCCGCCTCGCACGGATCGATCCCGGCATCCGCGCCGAGCCCAAGGTCAACGGCTCGATCTTCCGAATCAACCGCGACACACGGTTTTCCAAGGATAAGTCACCCTATAAGGACCACCTCGCGTTGATCTTCTGGCGCGGCGAAGGGCGCAACCGCGAATGCCCCGGATACTACTTCCGGCTCAGCGCCGAATCTCTCGGCCTCGCGGCGGGTCTCTATCAGATGACCGACGCCAAGCTCGCGCGCTACCGCTCGGCCGTTCTCGACGCGGCCGAGGGAAGCGAACTCACCAAGCTACTTGCCAAACTGCAAAAGGGCGGCAATCAGATCGGCGGCGAGAAATTCAAGCGCGTCCCGCGCGGCCTGCCCGCGGACCATGCAAACGCCGAATTGCTGAAGCACAAGGGGCTCTATGCCTGGGTCGATACCGCGCCCCTGCCCGATCTTACCGGCGATGCGTTCGCCGATTTCTGCTTCGATCACTTCCGGCGCATGGCCCCGCTCGAAGCCTGGCTCCACCGAAACCTGGAGGGCTGAGGCCTACTCCAACGCTATCCCTTCCAGTTGCGGCAGGTCGGCGAGCTGCGGCCTGACCTGATCGAGATCGCCGACAACGACCAGCGCCATGTCTTCATCGCGCAGATAGCGGATCGCCATTTCGCTCACCTTTTCCGGTGTGACGGCGAAGATCTTGTCCACATAGTCCTTCAGATAGGTGTCGCCGAGCCCGTGGAAGTCGACCGTGGCAAGCTGGCTGATCAGTCCTGTACGGGTGGCGTTGCGCAAGACGAATACCCCACCGACATAGTTCTTGACCGCGGTAAGCTCGGGCTCCTTCGGCGCCTCGAGCTGCAGCCTGTCGATCTCCGAGTAGATCTCCTTCAGCGCCGGGCCTGTGACGGCCGTGGTCACGTCGGCCTGCTGGCGCCAGTCGGCGACCCGGTACTGGCTGGCGATGCTCGAACGCGGCGAATAGGTGTAGCCCTTGTCTTCCCGAATGTTGGAGGTGATGCGCGACGAGAAGTAGCCGCCGAGCAGGGTGTTCGCCACGGAGAGCGGGATATGGTCGCGGTCGCTGACGTCGGGCACCGGCAGACCGAGATAGATCGTCGACTGCGGCGCATCGGGCCGGGAAACCAGCTTAACCCGCTTGGCGGCGTCTGCCTTGGGGATATCGACGAGCGTTTCGGGGCCCCGCTTCCAGCCGGCAAATGCCTGAGACATGGCATCGCGGATCACCGCCCGGTCGAAACGTCCAGCGATGTAGACATGGGTCCGCTGGGCGCCGAAATTGCCGTTGTAGTACGCCCTGACGGCGCCGATATCGTAGCCGGCAAGCTGCTCGGCGGTCGGAAAGACACGGCCGTAGGCATGATCGCCGTAGATCAATTCGAGATAGGCCTCCGTTGCCAGGCTTTGCGGCTGCGACTTGGCGACGGAAAGGCGCCGCTCGAAATCCGCCTTGATGCGCCCGAGCTCGCTTTCGGGCAAGGTCGGCTGGGTCACGATGTCGGCCAGAAGCTGCACCGCCTCCGGCCCGAATTCGGATAACACATCGAGGCTGATGCTCGTCGTATTGGCGCCGACGCTAATGCTTACGTCGCCGCCCATGCTGGCCGCGTCATTGGCGATCTCCTGCGCCGACCGGCCGGCCGCGCCCTCGCGCATCAACTCGCCGGTGATGTCCGCAAGCCAGGTATCCGCGCCTTCATCGAGATTGCCCGTGCGCACGACGACC
>JAKSBY010000170.1 GCA_022360855.1 Sphingomonadales bacterium
GAGGAAGACGCCGAGCTGCTGGGCCCGGCCTCGGCCGCCGGTCTCAGCCTGATCCGGCTGGCCACGCCGACCACGGATGCGGCACGGCTGCCGGCGGTGCTGGAGGGCTCCGGCGGCTTTCTCTACTACGTCTCGGTGGCCGGTATCACCGGCACCAAAAGCGCGCTGGAGGCCGATGTGGCGGCCGCGGTGGCGCGGCTCAAGGAGAATACCGACCTGCCCATTGCCGTGGGCTTCGGCATCAAGACGCCGGAGCAGGCGGCATCGGTGGCCCGCATGGCCGACGGCGTCGTGGTCGGCTCGGCCATTGTCGAGATCGTTGCCCAAAATCTCGACGAGAATGGCCAAGCGGCGCCGGGTTTGGTAAAGAAAATTCACGAATTTGTCGCATCATTGGCCGCCGCCGTCAGGACGGCGCGCCGTGGAGACCAGGCATGAATTGGCTCACCAATTTCGTCAGGCCGAAAATCCGCGCGGTTTTGAACAAGCGCGATACGCCGGACAACCTCTGGCACAAATGCCGCGGCTGCGGCCAGCTCATCTTCCACAAGGAGTTCAAGGCCAATCTCTTCGTCTGCGCCCATTGCGATCACCACGAGCGCATGGGCCCGGAGGACCGCTTCGCCACTTTGTTCGACGACGGCGTCTTCAAGACCCTGACCGAGCCCAAGACCGCGGACGACCCGCTCAAATTCCGCGACCAGAAGCGCTATACGGAGCGCCTCAAGGACGCGCGCGCCAAGACCAAGGACACAGACGCGCTGCAGGCCGCCGTGGGTCTCATCGGCGGCCATGAGGCGGTGGTGGCGGTGCAGAATTTCGCCTTCATGGGCGGCTCCATGGGCGTCGGCGTCGGCGAGGCTTTCATCCGCGCCGCCGAGGCTGCGCTCGAGAAGACCGCGCCCTTCATCGTCTTCACCGCCGCCGGTGGCGCGCGTATGCAGGAAGGCATTCTTTCCCTGATGCAGATGCCGCGCACCACCGTCGCCGTGGAGAGGGTGCGCGAGGCCGGGCTGCCCTATATCGTGGTGCTTACCGACCCGACGACGGGCGGGGTCACCGCCTCCTACGCCATGCTGGGGGACGTACAGCTCGCCGAGCCGGGGGCGCTGGTGGGATTCGCGGGCCCACGCGTCATTGAGCAAACCATCCGCGAGAAGCTGCCCGACGGGTTCCAGCGCTCGGAGTATCTGCTCGAGCACGGCATGGTCGACGCGGTGGTCCGCCGCCATGATCTGCGCGACACGCTCGCCCGGATGATCGACCTGCTGCTAAGCGGCAGGCCCGAAGACGAGACCCCCCGCCAGGCCGCGGAATAGACCGGACCTTCCTTGATGGCCAAAGAGGTCCGCAAGTCGGACCGCATCCTCAAACGCCTGCTGGCGCTGCATCCCAAGCGTATCGACCTCAGCCTCGGGCGTATCGAGCGGCTGCTGGCCGAACTCGGCAATCCACAAAGCAAGCTGCCGCCGGTGATCCATGTCGCCGGCACCAACGGCAAGGGCTCGGTGGTCGCCGGCATGCGCGCCGTCCTGGAGGCGGACGGCAAACGCGTCCACGTCTACACCTCGCCGCATCTGGTGCGTTTCGCCGAGCGCATCCGCATCGCCGGCAAGCTCGTCGGCGAGGCCGAATTGGGTGCGCTCCTGGAAGAATGCGAGGCGGCCAATGCCGGGGCGCCCATCACCTTCTTCGAGATCACCACGGCGGCGGCGTTTTTGGCGTTTTCTCGGCATAAGGCGGACGCGGCGCTGATCGAGGTCGGGCTTGGCGGGCGGCTCGACGCGACCAATGTCCTCGCCCGCCCGGCGGCCTGCGTTATTACCCCGGTCAGCCGGGACCATGAGGAATTTCTCGGCAGCCGTCTGGACGGCATCGCCGCGGAGAAGGCCGGTATCCTGCGCGCCAAAGTGCCCGCCGTCGTCGGCCGGCAGAGCGCTGGCCCACGACAGGCCATCGAGCGGATCGCCAATGAAGTTGGAGCCCCGCTCCTCCTTCACGGCCGGGACTGGCGGGTGCGCCGCCGGCCCAAGGGCGGCTTCATCTATATGGACGGGGACGGCACCCTGGACCTGCCGGTGCCGGGCCTCGCCGGCGATCATCAGATCGACAATCTTGCGCTGGCTGTGGCCAGCTTGCGGGCGCAGTCGGCTGTCAGCCTGTCGCGCGCCGCCTTTGCCGCGGGCGTGGGCTGGGCGCGCTGGCCGGGACGGCTGCAGGCAATCCCGTCGGGCCCGCTTGCCGCGCGGCTGCCCGACGGCGCCCGTCTCTGGCTCGACGGCGGCCACAACCCGGCCGCCGGCCGCGCGTTGGCCCGGCATTTCAAGACGGTGCTCGGCGATCAGGACGGATCACTTCATCTGGTGGTCGGCATGGCCGCCAACAAGGATCCGGCGGGTTTCCTCAAGCCCTTTGCCGGCCTTGCCGCGGACGTTACCGCCGTCGCCATTCCGGGCGAGGCGGCGGCCATACCGGCGGCAACCATCGCCGCAGAGGCCGCGAATCTCGGGATCGCGGGCCGGATGGCAGCGGATGTCGGCGCCGCGCTCGACCGAATCGCCAAGGCGGCGCCCAAAAAGGCGCCGCCGAATGTCTTGATCACCGGCTCGCTCTATCTTGCCGGCATGGTCCTCGAAGAGTCCGGGCTCAACCCGGATTGATGCCGGCTAACTCGCGGCGCGGATACCGCCGTTTTCAAGCGAATTGTCGATCCACTCGACGATTTTGTTCTTCGGCAGGGCGCCGACCTTGATCGCCTTGACCTCGCCTTCGGCGAACAGAATCATCGTCGGGATGCCGCGTACGCCATACTGGACGGGCGCATCGGGATTGTCGTCGATATTGAGCTTGGCGATCGTAATATCGCTGCGCTCGCCGGCGATCTCCTCCAGCGAGGGGCCGATCTGCTTACAGGGACCGCACCATTCCGCCCAGAAATCGACCAGAACCGGCTTGTCGGACTTAAGAACGTCGGATTCGAAACTGGCGTCTGTGATTTTCGTGGTGGACATGGTGAGAGCGCTCCTTGGGCGGAATTTTCGACCCTTTTGCAAGGGTGGTTTCAACGGGCTCGGGTTAACTTAGGAACGCCCCCCGGCCGCGTCAAGGCAACGTCGGATTAGAATTCCTTACCCGCCTCGCAAGTCCCCCTAACCCGGAACCGGGACCTCCATCAGCCGCGCCGATGCGGTCCACAGCAGCATCGCGCGGACCGGTTTGTCCGGGTAGACCCCGGCAATCAGCCGGGCATAGGCGGCCATCTGATCGGCATAGGCCCGCGGGATATCCGCAGGTTCGTCCGGAGCCAGCCGGTCGGTCTTGAAATCGACGATCAGAATGTCGCGATCCGTCACCACAAGCCGGTCGATGCGCCCGGCGACCACACGGCCGTTGACGACGCCGGCCACTTCCACCTCGGCCCGGCTCCCAGGCCCAAACAGCGCGGCGAAGCGCGCATCATCGAGCACGGCAAAGACTTGCGCCTCCATCTCGGCCTGCTCGGCGGTGCTCAATCGCCAGGCCGGCCGGGCCAGGAAGCCGCGCGCGGTGTCCCGGCGCGCGCCCGCCGGGACGTCGGGCAGGAGCTCGAAAAGGCGGTGCATGAGGGTCCCGCGCCTGAGCGCCGTCCGCCGCTCCTCATCGGTGGGCCCGAGAGCGGGCGGGTCAGCTTCGGCGCTTCGTGACGGCGCCAGCGGTCGGGGCGGCGCCGGTTCTGGCGCGGGCGGGCAGGTGGCCCAGGCCGGCAGCGGCGCGGCAGAGGAAGTCCGATCCTCGGGCGTCGCATCCGGCTCCGGCTTGCGCTCCTGTTCGCGCGCATAGCGGCGCACGTCGCCGTCGGCGGCCGTCTCTACGTCTTCAAGCGTGTCGAAAGCACGTTCGATCAGCGCGTACCAGCACTGGGCCGAATGTCTGCGGGCGCCCTCCCAGCCGGCGATGTAGAGACGGTCGGCGGCGCGGGTCAGCGCCACATAGAGCAGCCGCCGGTATTCGGCCATGTCCTCGGCGTGGCGCGCGGCGCGGGCGTCGGCCATCGCGCCGGTCTCGTTGGCGCGCGCGCCGGCCCAGGCGATCAACGGCGGGCCACCCCGCTGCGGCAAACGCACCAGCGCCGTGCGGTCCTGCGGCAGCGCGGTCGTGTCCGGCAGGAAAACGATGGGCGCCTCAAGCCCCTTGGCGCCGTGGATGGTCATGATGCGGACGTGATCGGCGCCTTGTTCCAGGTCGCGCTTGATCTCGCTGTCGCCGGCAGCGAGCCAGTGCAGAAAACCCTGTAGCGAGGGCGTGTGGCGGGCCTCGTAGTCCAGCGCCAGATTGAGGAACTCGTCCAGCGCATCATCGATCTCGGTGCCGAGGCGCGACGCCAGGCTGCGCCGGCCCGCGCGGTCGGTAAGCACCCAGGCGAAGAAGGAGTAGGGCGTGACGTAGTCGGCGCGGGCGAGGACGTCGGAGAGAAAGCCATGGGCGTCCGCGAATTCGTCTCGCTCGCCGGCGCGGCGCACAAGCGTCCGCCACAGCGTCTCCTCGCCACGCCCGTAGGCCAGTTCGAACAAGTCGTCTTCGGTGAGCCCGACCAGCGGTGATTTCAACACCGTCGCCAAGGTCAGGTCATCGTCGGGCAGGAGTGCGAACTTGGCCAGCGCCGCCAGGTCCATGACCGGGAGCTGGTCCATGAGGGTCAGCCGGTCGGCGCCGGCAACCGCGATCCCGCGCTGCTTCAACTCGCGCACCAGATCGTCGATCAGGCTGAGGCCCTGGCGCCGGCGCACCAGCACCAGAATGTCGCCGGGGCGGATCGGCCGGTCCCGCGACTCCAGCCGCTCCTCCTCGTCGATCATGCGGGCGATGCGCCGTGCGATACGCTGGGCGAGCCGGGTCTCGGCGCTTTGGCCGCGCTCTTGCGTGACCGGCGCCTGCCAATCGCCGGGCAGTGCGGATCTCTGCACCGGCTCCAGCGGCCACAGCTCCACCAGACCGGCTTGGCCGAGGCGCCGCGCAGTGTGGCGGATTTCGGTCTCCGCTTCCACGAGGCCCGCGCATGCCTCGGCATTGGCGAACAGATGGTCGACAAAGCCGAGCACCGCCGGGCCGGAGCGGAAGGAGAGGTTGAGCGGCACGTCGCGGAAGGCGCCGCCGCCCGCGGCCGCCCGGCCCTGGGTGTTGCTTCGCGCCGCGCCGAAGGCGTCCGGGTCGGCGCCCTGAAAGCGGTAGATGGATTGCTTTCGGTCGCCCACGGCGAAGACCGTGCGGGTTGCCTCGCGGGCGCCGGCGCCGGCGAAGAATTCCTCGGCGATGGCGTCGATCACGCGCCACTGGTCGGGATTGGTGTCCTGCGCCTCGTCGACGAGAATGTGGTCGATGCCGCCGTCGAGCTTGTAGAGCACCCAAGCGGCCACGCCGGGC
>JAKSBY010000133.1 GCA_022360855.1 Sphingomonadales bacterium
GCCGTCCACACCCAGGCGCTTGGCGTATCGAACATAGTCCCGGGCCATGTCCGGCGTGCGCAGCATCCGGCCTTCGCTCCAGTCGTATCCGGGGCGGTCGGCCAGACCGAGGATGGCCAGATTGGTGTGCACATAGCCGTATAGGCGCGGCATCGCCACGGCGTTCCTGGCACTCAGCTTTTTCTGCTCGATGCAGAAGTCGATGCCGCGATGGCAGGCCGGGTCCCGGACCGTCGTCACGCCGTGGGCGAGCCACAGTTTGTAGATGTACTCGGCCGGCACGCCCGGGCGCACGTGGCCATGCAGATCGACGAAACCCGGCAGCACATACAGCCCGCGCGCGTCGATTTCGCGAACCCGGTCGGCCTCCGGCGATGACGGCTGCCCCGGATCATCGGCCGCAAACCGGCGCCATTCGACCGCGTCGATGCGGTTGCCGTCGATGACGATATCGACCGGGCCGATGGGCGGGGCGCCGCTGCCGTCGATCAACGTTGCCCCGCGGATGACCAGGCGCTGGTAAGGCCCTTCGCCGTCCGCAGCGTGTGCGGCGATTGCGGCAAACAGGGCGAGCAAGGTCAGGAATAGTGTCCTACAGGACATGGAAACCAGCTTCGTTATCATGCCAGGAACGGCGCATTTTTCGGTCATGATGGGCGTCTCTTGTATTAGTCGGGAGTTGATCATTGGCGGTGTTGGCAACGCGGCATTTCGGCCACGTAACAGAAGGGCTATCCGGTTCTTCTTTTTGCCCAAGATATAGGATGCTCTCGTTTGAAAAATCCGCAGGTATCCTAGAGAATCGCGTTGCGTTTTTGTGATTTTTCCGGGCGTTTCATGCTAGTGTCTTCGTCGTTCACTACGCATTTTCCGACGGTAAAGAATGTCCGCTATTTTGAAGGCGTTTTTGGAGAATGAAGGCGCCATCCGGCGCTTTCTTGCCGGCTATGCCAAAAGCGCGGAAGATATCGAGGATTTTGCTCAAGAGACCTTCCTGAGAGGTTTCGCGGCGGAAATGCGCCACGATATCAGGGAGCCCAGGGCCTATTTGTTTCAGATCGCCAGGCGCGTCGCTTTTGAGAGATTCAGAAAAAGCAAACGCGCGCCGATGGAGCTGCTTGAGGATTCCGGCGGTTCGGACATCCTCTTAGATGAGGACCAGGCGACGGCGGACGAATGGCTCGACGGACGCCGCAAACTGGCCTTGTTTGCCAGGGCCGTCGCCCATTTGCCGCCGCAGTGCCGTAAGGCGTTCCTGCTGCGGCGGGTTGACGGCCTTCAGTACAAGCAGATTGCAAACCGGATGAACATCACCGTGAGCGCCGTAGAAAAACACGTGGCCGCCGGCATGCTGAAGTGCCATGAATTCCTGCGCGCGCACGGCTATCACCGCTCCGAATTCGGCGGCGTGGACAAGCGGCGACCGAAGCAGGAAGCCGCCGACGCCGTCGGCCGCGCCAGCTACAAGCCGGAAGCTTCGGATGACTAGTTCGGAACACAAGTCGGACGACAAGGTCGTGCCCCTGCCGAACTCGGAAGAGATCAAGGCGGAGGCGGCCGCGTGGCTGACCGTGCTCGGACGCCAAGACGTTGCCGAAAGCGATCGCAGGCAGTTTGCGCGCTGGCTGGGCGCCAGTGATCGTCACCGCGTCGCCTTCGAAGAGCTTTCGGCATTTTGGGACGAGCTTGAGATATTGAAGGAGCTCGACGATATCGCCGAATCGATGGAAGACGAGCCGCCTCAGCCGCGCCCGTTTTTTCAAAGGCGCTCCGTCATGGCGGTCGCGGCCTCGCTTGCGATCTTTATCGCGGTCGGCGGGATATTTTATGCAAATCAGCAATCGCGCCTCGACCAGCGCGACACCTTCGCGACGGCTGTCGGCGAGCAGCGGACGATCAAGCTCGTCGATGGATCGCGCATACAGTTGAATACCGGCAGCAGGGTGGAGGTTGCCTATACGTCGTCGGAGCGGGTCGTGCGGCTCACGGCGGGAGAGGCGTATTTCGATGTGGAGAGGAATCCCCGACGTCCGTTCTCCGTTCGCGCCGCCGACGGCATCGTAAGGGCGGTCGGCACGGCCTTCACCGTTCGTTTGCGTGACAACGACGCCATTGAAGTCACGGTTGAAGAAGGCCGTGTCGCGATTGCCTCGGTTTCCCCGCGCTTGACCGGCGATAGGGAGAGCACACGGGATGGCGCCGCGGGCCCGCCGATGCTGCAGCTCACCGCCGGTCAAAGCGCGATCTTTGATGAGCGGGTGGACAAGATCGAACACATGGAAGTGCCGGAGCTGAACCGGAAGCTCTCCTGGCGTCAGGGAATGCTCGCCTATTCCGGCGAGCGGCTTGCCGACGTGGTTGCCGATATCAGCCGCTACACCGATGTCGTGATCGAGATTTCGGATCCCGCCCTGGGCGAAAAACCGGTCGCCGGATATTTCCGGGTCGGCGAGGTGGAGGCTTTGCTCGATTCCCTGGAATTGAGCTTCGGCCTGGAAGTCGAGCGCGTCAACGACAGGCTCGTCAGGCTATCAGAGGCATCTTGAGAAAGGAGCGTGTGACCAGAGAGTAGCGGTTTTGCGAATGGGGAGGTGCGTCCCTCTGGGGAGGGGGCGGGAGATTCTTTGGGCAAGTAAAAAAAATGAAAAAAAGAACATGCCTTACTGAGGTTCGGACGGCTTCGAACATCCTAGTAGTGAGACCGGCGGCGGATGTCGTCTAAATCAAAGATCGGTCGGTTAACACTAGGGGTAAGCAACTGTCTGATGCAGGCAACAGTCCTGTGCGGCATCCTTGTTGCGTGGGTTTTGCTCGGCGCCGCAAGCGACGCCAAAGAACTCGATGAGCGATATGAATTTCGAATTCTCGAAGAGACGCTGGGCGCAGCACTCAGCAGAATCGTTCAACAGACAAACCTGATCGTACTCTACCCTCACGAGTTGACCGATAAGACCGGAATGAAGCCGGTCATCGGTCGCTACACGGTGAGCGAAGCGCTGAACATTCTGTTTAGCGGCACTGAATTCTCCGGCGGTCTTACGGAAAACGGGGTGATGTACATCTCGCTTTCCGGCCCTGAAAAACAAAAGGACCGGGAGGATCAAGTGACCGGAGGAAAAGTCAAAAAATCGCTGCTTGCGGGCGTGTCGGCGTTCCTGTTCGGCGCGGCGGAGAATGCGCCCTCATACGCGCAAGACGAAGACGATGCCATCGAGCTGGATCAGATCATCGTCACATCGACGCGGCGCGAGATGCGCTTGCAGGACGTGCCGATCAGCGTGAGCGTGCTGTCGCAGAATCAGCTGGATCGTCAGGGATTAAACTCCTTCCTCGATTTCGCCGAACAGATTCCATCCCTCGGTTTCAACAATTCGGGCGGCCCGACATTTCAGACTTTGAGCCTCCGTGGCGTTGGGGTCGCGTCAGGCGGGACGGCGGGCGCCGGTTCGGCCTCGACGGTGGCGGTCTACCTCGACGAGACGCCGGTGGTGGCGCCGTTTTCCCGCAACGCCACGATCCAGCCGATCCTGTTCGACATCCAACGCGTCGAGGTCTTGCGCGGGCCCCAGGGCACGCTGTTCGGCGCCAGCTCCATGGGCGGCGCGATCCGCTATATCACCAACAAACCGGATCCGTCCGGGTTTGATGCGCGCGTGACATCGGAGCTTTCGATTACCGAAGGCGGCGGAGAGAACTACAGCATAAATGGCATGGCGAACGTGCCGCTCTTGGATAATCTGGCGGCCCGGCTGGTTCTGACATATCGCCAGGACAGCGGCTATATCGACCGCTTGCCGCTGTCGTTCGCCGAAAATCCCATTGACAGCGACGTGGTGCCGGACCCGCTTGCGGGCAGCGCCGCCACCATCGAACAAAACGTCAATAGTTCCGAGATCTTCGGCGCGCGCCTGTCGTTCAGATGGGAGCCGTTGGAGGGATTGGCGATCACCCCGACGGTTCATTATCAACGCACCGACCTGGACAGCGTCGCCGAGGCCGATGTCGCGCGGGGCGAATTCCTTCAGGTGCGCTTTCAGGACGAGCCGCAGTCGGCCCGCGACGAGTATTATAACCTGCTCGTCGAATACGATTTGGGATTTGCCGATTTCATATCGTCCACGACCCACCTGAAGCGGGAAGTATCGGCGGCGGATTTCCTGGGTAACCTTGCGGCCGCGCTGATCCGCCAGCCATTCGACGTGTTGATCGCAAATACAGACAACGACCTCATTGATGAGCGGATAAACCCCAACAAATTGTTTGTTCAAGAGGCGCGGCTGCAATCGAATACGGATGGCAAGCTGCAATGGCTGGTGGGAATATTCTATCTCGACCAGACGGGCGGCGAGGACCAGAACTTCCTGGCGCCGAGCTTTGTGGCGTTCGGCAAGAGCCTCGGGGCCTTCAGCCCGGACGCCCCCAATTTCGCCTTTTCCGAGAATACGGACTCGACTCAGGAACAGATCGCGGTCTTCGGCGACGTTTCATACACGTTCTTTGATCAGCTCGAGGCGTCCGTCGGATTGCGGTGGACCGATTCCGAGAAGGGCACCTTGTCCTTTATCGACGGGGCCCTGTTTGGGGTGTCGACCACTGATCGCCAGGTGAAGTTCGATGGCGAGTTGACGCCGCGCTATCACCTCGCCTGGCGTCCGCGCCAGGACTTCATGCTCTACGGTTCCGCCGCCAAGGGCTTCAGGCTCGGCCGCGACCAGACGCCGATAACCGGCGGTCCCTGCGTGCCGGATCTTATTGCGCTGGGCATCGATCCCGAAGCCTCGGGACAGGTCGCCGGCGACAGTTTGTGGAATTACGAAGTCGGTGCCAAATCGTCATTGTTCGGCGGACGCGTCACGGCGAATGTCGCCGGCTTCTATATTGATTGGTCAAACATACAGCAGACCGTCAATCTGGCGTGCGGCTCCGGTTTTGTGACGAATGCGGGCAATGCCAAGATCAAAGGCCTCGAACTGGAGCTGTTCGCCAATCCCAGCGACTCTTTGGCGCTGAATTTTGGGCTGAGCGTCACGGATGCGGAGGCGGGCTCCGAAGGCCAGTTCGATATTCCGGGCCAAGAGCCCGGTGATCCGCTGCCGGAAGTCCCGAAATGGGTCGTCACCGCCGGCGCGCAATACACCTATCCGATTACGTCGAGCGTGAACGGATATGTCAGGGGCAATGTCTCCTACCGCAGCGAGATCTATCAGGACTTCGCCCAATCCGAGGCGCTGACGAGACCGTCCTATTTTCTCGCCGGCGCGCGCATCGGCGTGGAGACGGACCGTTGGGACGCGGCGCTGTTCGCCGACAATCTGTTCGACGAATACATCATCTACACGCTGGACAACACAGGCGTAGAGGCGCGGCCCGGCCGGCCGCGCACATGGGGCGTTCGTGTAACGGGCAAATTCTAGCCTCGCTAGAAACGGTTGAGGAGAAACATCATGAAATCGACCAAGCGACTATCGTTAATCTCGGCGGCTTTGGCATTTGTTGCCAGCCTTGTTTTGCTCAACGCCTCTGCCAAGGCCGAGCTGTTCTTGTACGTCGCGCATTTTTCCAGCGACGACATCACGGTGATCAGCATTCCCGATCATGAGATAGTCGGAAACATCTCCCTGGGCGCCCCCCGCGGCGCCATGGACAGCGCCGAAGGCGCGGTGTTCGACAATCGCGGCGCGCATATCGACGACATCATCGGGTCGCCGGACGGGCGCGTTCTCTACGTCAATCGCGGCATCGAGACGGGCCACAAGCTGGGCTCCCCGACAAAGGGCGAGATCGTCGCGGTGAACACCGAGAATGAACGGGTGCTCTGGAGCGTGCCGATCGACGAAGGCTGGCCGCACCATATCAGCCTGTCCGACGACGGACGGTATCTCTACGCGCCGCTGTTCGACCGTCCCTTTGTGGCGGTCGTCGATACCCAGAAGCCGGGCCTTGCGGAGCCCCTGCACGCGCCCTGGGGCGGGCATGGTTCGCGGCTGTCGCCCGACGGCAAGCGGCTTTACGTGGGCTCGATCCTGACGGACTCGCTCTATGTCGTCGACATCGCCAAAAACCAGATCGTTCAGATCCTGAGTTTCCGCGACGGCGTGCGTCCGTTTGCCTTCGATGAGGCGGAAACGGTCCTGTACACGCAGTTGTCCCGGTTGCACGGCTTCGCTGTTGCGGATCTGAAAACCGGAGAGGTGACGAAGACGGTTCGGATGCCGGGTCTTCCCGCCGGTTTTCAAGGGCCCAAAGAGTTTCCGCACAACGTCAATCATGGGCTTGAGCTGTCGCCGGACGAGAAATATCTGGTCGCCGCCGGCACGGCCGTCAACAAGGCTTATATCTATTCTCACCCCGAGCTTGAACTGATCGAGACCATCGACATCGGCAACGATTCCAACTGGGTCGTGTTCTCGCCCGACAGCAGATTCGCCTATATCACCAATCGCACCGACAACTCGGTGAGCATCGTCTCCATGGAAGAGATGAAGGAGGTCAAGCGCATCCCGACCGGCGGCGAGCGGCCGGGACGTATGCGGGTGGTCGACGTTCCGAACCGGCGATGAGTGAAGTCTTACCGGGCGGCTGGCGCGCGTGAGCGCCGAGCGGGCCGACAAATCCGGTTGCCGTGGCCCCAAGCCGGTCACGCGCCGCGATGTCGCCCGCGCCGCCGCGGGATGTGCCGGGGCCTTGCTGTGCGCGCCGCTTGCTGTGCGGCCGGTTGCCGCGGGCATCGTCAAGAGGCATGCGGAGCGGTGTGTGGATGTCGACCTGCGCATGGTGGCCCCCGGCGAAAGCCTGACAGTGCCGATCGCGGGCAAGCGCGTCATCTTTCGGCATCGAACCGACGGGGAAATCGCGGCCGCGCGCGCGGTTGCCCTCGGTGACCTGAAGGACCCGCAGGCCGACGAAGAGCGGGTCGCGCGCCCGGAATGGCTCATCGTCGAAGGGTCATGCACGCATCTAGGGTGTCCGCTTCTGGAGGGGCTTGGCGAGCACGGCGGGTGGCTATGTCCGTGCCATGCGTCCGTGTTCGATACGTCCGGCAGGGTCAGACGGGGGCC
>JAKSBY010000392.1 GCA_022360855.1 Sphingomonadales bacterium
GTGTTGCCTCGCATCGGCGCCGGCTTGACCAAGTCCGTTATTTCATCGCTTTCGATGCTGAACGCCATGAGCTGCGCTTCCACGGCGTCCGCGAACTGGCGAGCGGATGAATGCGAAATCGAAAACACGATGGTGTCGTCATTCGCCCAATGCAGCCAGTTGTAGTTCGTGTCCTGCGCAGGTGGAATCCGGAAGGTTTCTCCCGTCGCAAACGTGTGCACATGAATTCCCCAGCGGCCGTCACCCGGCTGAAGAAAAGCCAGCCGTTCGCCGTTTGGCGATATTCTTGCGTCGGTGTAGCTTTCGAGCCGTGCGAATGCGGATGCCGGCACCTCGCCCGCTGATTCCTGTGCAGGTGCGAAGAGCGGATTCAGCAGGGCCAGAAGGGTGAAAAGGCGAGCGGATTTGGTCAACATTGAGTGTCCCCCCAACGGCGGCGCCCGCGCGAAACGGCGTCCTGCCGATATAAGGATCGGTTATGTCCGTGTCGCGATGTCCGGCAGCGCCGGCAGGCGACGTGTAAGGAAAAACCGTTAGCGTGTATTTCCGTTCATTATGCTGAAAAAACGTCGAGTTGATCAAACCAAGCGTTTGGTTTCTGGGCCCGATGTATCGGGGAGTATAGACGTCTTCGGTCTTGCCGGCGTATCAGGATCGCGCTGCGCGATCGCGGGTCCGTCCTGAGATTGCGAAGCGACGCCTGCCGGTTAAAATTGACAGGTGTCAGGTTTAATCGATACAGTTTCGGCCCTCCTCTTTGCCCGCATTCAAACGAGACCCGGTGATCGGAAATGGACGGCGCCAGAATAATGTTCACGAATCTTCTCTCAACGCTGGCGTTTCTCGCGTCCGGCGTTCTTTTCAGCCAGGTCGCTGTTTCAAACGACGCGACGGACGAGGTGCAGTCGCCCGCGCGTCTGCTGGACGAACTGGACTGGCGTTTCGTAGGTCCGTGGCGCGGCGGCAGAGTGAATGCCGTGACCGGACATCCGACGGATGCGCTGAGTTTTCTGGCGGGTTACACCGGAGGCGGCATCTGGAAGACGGAAGATGGCGGCGTCAGCTGGCGGAACGTTTCCGACGGACAGCTGAAACTCGGATCGATCGGCGCTCTCGATATCTCGGACTCGCATCCTGAGGTCGTTTACGCGGGCACCGGCGAGCAGGCCTTGCGCGGCGACGTGTCGCACGGCGACGGCGTGTACCGATCAGGCGATGGCGGTGAGACCTGGACGAATGTCGGTCTCGAAGAAACGCGTCAGATCGCCAAGATCGTCGTTCACCCTACCGATCCCGACGTCGTTTACGTTGCCGCCCTCGGCCATTTTGCGGGACCGAACGACGAGCGCGGCGTGTTTCGCACGAGAGACGGCGGCGAAAGCTGGGAACGGATTCTGTTCGTCGATGAGAACACGGGCGCCGTTGCCCTGGCGTTGGACGAATCCGACCCGGAGCGTTTGATCGCCGGCATGTGGGACGTCCGGCGGTTTCCGTGGGGTATTCGAAGCGCCGGTCCCGGGTCCGGTCTCTACCGCAGCACGGACGGGGGAGACTCTTGGGAGGACATTTCCGGAAAAGACGGCCTGCTTCCGGGGATCAAGGAGCGAATGGACGTCTCCATTTCGCAGAGCCGCCCGAATCGAATCTGGGCGCTCATGTCGGCCGCGGGCGGGAGAGGACTGTATCGGAGCGACGATTTCGGCGATACCTGGCAGCGCGTCAATGACAACGCGGAGTTGACCGGCCGGACCTA
>JAKSBY010000335.1 GCA_022360855.1 Sphingomonadales bacterium
GTGCGCGATTTCGCTCAACGGCGACGCGGACCTGGCCGCGCTCGGGCCGATCGTCGGCTCTCCCGGCCTTAGCAGCGGTGCGGCAGAAGATGCCATTGCCGCGTGGACCCGGAAACGCGACCCGCACACGGTCATGGCCGAATTGCAGGACGCCGGCATCGCCGCGGGCGTCGTTCAGACGCCGGAAGACTATCTGGAACGCGACATCCACCTCCGGGAACGGCAATTCTGGCAGTATCTGGAGCATCCGGCGATGGGCCAGAGCCTGTACCACGGCATCCCGGCGAAACTGTCGGAAACATCGACGCGCTATCGCCACGGCGCCCCGCTGCTCGGCGAGCACAATGACCGCCTCAAGGAGCTGTGCGCGCTCGACGAACAGAGCTACCGCCGCCTGCGGCAAGACGGGGTCATCCGATAGATGGATCTCCGCCTGCCAGACCACCTGCGCATGCTCCGCGAGACGGTGGCGCGCTTCGTGCGCAAGGAGCTGATCCCGCTGGAGCCCATGGTGATCCGACGCGAATGCGAACGCGGCCTCGCGGATACCCCCCTCCTGGACCCCACAAGCGAACATCACCTGAAGGAAGAGACGCAAAAGCTCGGCCTCTGGGGCATCGACGTACCGGAAGACCACGGCGGGCAGGACCTGGGCGCGCTCGCCAAATGCGTCGTCGTGGAGCAGATGAAATATTCCATCACGCCGTTCGTGATACCGCCCGACAGCCCCAATCTCTATCTGCTGAGCGATTGCTGCACCCCTGAGCAGCGGGAAAGATATCTCATCCCCTATGCAAGAGGCGAGAAGACATCCTGCCTGGCGCTGACCGAGCCCGGCGCCGGCTCCGACGCCGCGGCCATAAGGGCCCGTGCAAAGCGCGACGGCGGGGACTGGGTGCTGAGCGGCACCAAGATCTTCATCAGCAACGCCAAGAAATCGGATTTCATCATCGTACTGGCGGTGGCCGACGCGGTGCCCGGATCGGAGGGCGGGATCACCGCCTTCCTGGTCGACCGCGACACCCCCGGGCTTTCCATCCCGTCGTCCTTCCCCACCATCGGCGAGTACCACCCCTATGAGGTGCACCTGGACGGCGTCAGGCTGTCCGACGATCAGGTGCTCGGGCCGGTGGGCAAGGCATTCGGCCCGGTACAGAAACGCCTCAGCCTGCGCCGCGCGGAGATCGGCGCACGCTGCGTCGGCCTCGCCCAGCGCTGCCTGGACATGATGATCGAGCAGGCGCGGACACGCCAGACCTTCGGCAAACCGCTGGCCGACCGTCAAGCCGTCCAGTGGTGGATTGCCGACACCTACCGCGAGATTCGCATCACCCGGCTGCTGACCTACGCGCTGGCCGCGCGCATCGACCGCGGCGACGCTGATATCCGCAGGGACGCGGCGATGCTCAAGGTGCAGGCGACCGAGATGGTTGGCCGCGCGGTAGACAGGGCGATCCAGCTCTTCGGCGCCATGGGCGTGAGCAAGGAGTTACCGCTGGAATACATGTATCGGCTGGTGCGCGTTTACCGCATCGTCGAGGGGCCGAGCGAAATCCACCGCTGGATCATCGCCCGCGACCTCCTGAAACACGGCGGCGAAGGCATGGCCCATGAGTATTGACGTCCGCCGCCGGGGCAAGGTGACCCTCATCACCATCAACCGGCCGGAAGCGGCCAACGCGCTGACGCTCGACCTGCGCGACGCGCTGGAACGCGAACTGAACGCGTTCGACGAGGATCCCGACAGCGTCGTCGGCATCCTCACCGGCGCCGGCGACCGGGTGTTCTGCGCCGGCGCCGATCTGAAATCAGCGCCGTCCGGCAGCGACCGCAGCCTGGTCGGAGACATCGGCACCGCGAAGCCGCTGATAGCCGCCGTCAACGGGCACGCGCTCGGCGGCGGGCTGGAGTTGGCGCTGACCTGCGACATCCGCATCGCCGCCGAGACCGCGACCTTCGGGCTGCCCGAAGTCAAGATCGGCAGCATGCCCGGAAGCGGCGGCACCCAACGCCTGACCCGGCTGATCGGTCTCGGGCCCGCGCTTTATCTCGGGCTGACGGGCGACCCCATTTCGGCGCGGGAGGCAAAGACGTTGGGGCTGATAAGCGCGGTCGTCGCGGCCGGCGAAGTGCTGTCCGCCGCCGAAAGGCTCGCCCTGACAATCTCCGAGCGGGCACCGCTCTCCCTCAAGGCGGTCAAGCGCGCCATGCGCGAAGGCCTGGACCTTCCTCTCGAACGGGGGCTGCGGCTGGAACGGTCGCTGTTCAACAAGCTGAAAGGCACCGACGACAGGAAAGAGGGCCGGCTGGCGTTCAAAGAGAAACGCCGGCCGGTCTTCAAGGGGCGCTGAATGACGATCGGCCGGAAATGCGCGGTCGCCGGAGTCGGCGCCACGGCCCAGGGGAAGCTCCCCGGCCGCACGCCCCTCGATCTCGGTATCGAGGCGTTCAAGCGCGCGCTCGACGACGCCGGCCTGCGGAAGAACGACATCGACGGACTGCTGACCATGCCCGGAACCACGTCTCCGGAGGGCAGCCTTCATTTTCTGCGGTTCGGCGAGGCGGTGGGCCTCAACCCGCGCTTTTCCACCAGCATGACCATGGGCGGCGCGACCGCCGGCATCCTTCTGCAGACCGCAGCGATGGCGATCCATGCGGGGCAAGCGAACACCGTTGCCTGCGTTTTCGGCGATACGGCAAAAACCGGCGGTGTGCGCTTCAACAGGGCCAGCGGCGGCGAGCTGAGCTGGGGCCTTTGGGGCATGATGGGTGCTGCCGCCAACAGCGCGGTTGCGGCAGACCGCCATATGCATCGCTACGGCACGACGAGCCGGCAACTGGCCGAGGTTGCCGTCGCCTGCCGCCATCACGCCAGCCTGAACCCGGATGCGGTGATGCGCGCGCCCATCGATATCGACGACCACCAAAACTCGCGGATGATCGTCCGGCCCCTGCACCTGCTGGACTGCTGCCTTATCTCCGACGGCGGCGTGTGCCTCATCGTCACCTCCGCCGAGCGGGCGCGCGATCTGGCCAAGCCGCCGGTGCTCATCGCCGGCTTCGGCCAGGCGCATACGGCGCAGACCCTGGAATGCGAGGACTGGTGGTATGTGCCGCATCAAAAGCGGGCGCTGCGCGACGCCTTTGAAATGGCGGGCTGCGGACCGCAGGACATCAAGGTGGCGCAGCTCTACGACAACTTCACCATATCCGTATTGCTGTGGCTGGAGCATGCCGGCTTCTGCGGCGAGGGAGAGAGCGGCGCCTTCGTGGAAGGCGGGCGCATCAGGCTGGGCGGCGACCTGGCGGTGAACACCGCCGGCGGCAATCTTTCGGAAAGCTATATGGAAGGCTGGCTTCACCTGGTGGAGGGCGTGCGCCAGGTTCGCAGCGAATGCGGCGACCGCCAGGCCGCCGACGCGCAATTGTGCCTCGTGACCGGCAGGGGCATGGCGCTCAACTGCGCCAACGCGACCATCCTCAGCGCCGCATGATGAGTACCGTGCCCAAGCCATTGCCCGAACTCACGCCGCTGACGCGTCCTTTCCTGGAGGCGGCGCAGCGCTCGGAATTGCGGCTGCAGAAATGCGCCGATTGCCACCACATACGCTTTCCCGTCGGACCGGTATGCACCAACTGTCTCAGCGACCGGTTCGAATGGGCACGGATGTCCGGCCACGGGACGGTTCTGGCGCATCTGGTGTTTCACCGGGCCTATCATCCGGGCTGGGCGGAAGACGTGCCTTACAGCGTGATCCTGGTCCAGCTGCGCGAAGGCCCGCGGATGTTCTCCAACCTGGTCGATCCGGACCGCCGCTACGTCGATCGGGATCTCGTCGGCCGAGACGTCAGTGTCGTTTTCGATGAAATCGGCGATGGCCTGAGCCTGCCGAGATTCGCCGTTTCCCCGAACCCGCCCGCGAACGATGACCCTGCCGCTGAGTGACGTCCTGGTCGTGGAGATCGGGGAGCGCCTGGGCGCCGGCCTGTGCGGCGGTTTGCTGGCGCAGCTCGGCGCCGATGTCGTCTTTCTGGAGGGCGACGCCTGCGGCGTCCCGTTTGCCAAATGGCGCCACCGCACGCTGATGGCCGCGGGCAAGCTGAGCTGCGAAATCCGCGCGGGCCGAAAGGCAGCGATCGACGAACTCCTGGCGGGGGCCGATATCGTCATCACCTCCAGCGACCTGGACAGCGCCGGCCGCCGCCGGCTCGCGGCCGGGGCCGGCGACGACGCCATCACCTGCGACATCACGGCGTTCGGGGATGACGCGCCGCGCGCCGGGCGGGCCTATTCCGACGCCATGGTTCAGGCCCGGAGCGGCCTGATGATCATGACCGGGGAGACGGACGGGCCGCCGGCGGTCTCCGCCGTGCCGCTGCTGGAGAATTCCGCGGCGCTTTACGCGGCCGCGGGCGTGCTGCTGGCGCTGCGCGTGCGCCGGTTGCACGGCGTCGCGCAATCGGTCGCTGTCGCGCTTTATGACTGCGCCCTCAATTTCATGACCACCTTCCTGCCGGTTCACTATGACGGCGGCGTGCCCCGGCGCCTGGGCAACGGACACGCGCTCGTGGTGCCCTGGAATTCCTTCGAGACCCGCGACGGCATGGTCCAGCTCTGCGGCGCCACGGAGCGTCAGTGGCAGGACCTCTGCCGCCTGATCGGCCGGCCCGATCTGGGCGCCCGGACCGAGCTCTCCCACGTCGCCGGCCGGGTCGCCCATCGCGACGAGATCGACGACGCCATCGAAGCGTGGACCCGGACGCTGACGAAGGCCGACTGCGTCGACCGGGTGAACGGCGCGAATATCGCGTGCGGCGACGTTCTGATCGCGCACGAGACCGCACAGGAGCCCAATCTCCGCCACCGGGCAATGGTCAGGCGGATCGAGGACCCCGATACGGGCGCCGAAGCCCTGGTCCCGGCAAGCCCCATCCGGGGCTCTCCCTGGAGCGGCCGCGCACCGGCGCGTTGCTCGACCGTAGACGCCGATTACCTCAAGGTTGCCCGCCTTCTGAAAAGCCGAAAAGGCCAACCGGCCCAGCCAGGCACCTCCTCCCCCGGGCGGCCGCTGGACGGTATCCGCGTGCTGGAGATCGGGCAATTCACCAACGCGCCGCTGACCGGCAAGGCCCTGGCGAGCTTTGGCGCCAAAGTGATCAAGGTCGAGCCGCCGGGCGGCGATGCGGGGCGCGGCTGGGCGCCCAATCTGCACGGCGTCAGCTACTATTTCATGTTTACGAACAGCGACAAGCTCAGCTTAGAGATCGATCTGGCAAGCGCGGCGGGCGCCGGGCATTTCCGTGATCTGCTGGAGAGCGCGGACGTCCTGCTGGAGAACATGAAGCCGGGGTCTCTGAGCCGTCTGGGATTCTCGCCCGAGGCCCTCGAAGGCATCAACCCACGGCTGATCTACTGCCCCATATCCGGATTTGGCAGCGA
>JAKSBY010000769.1 GCA_022360855.1 Sphingomonadales bacterium
CCGCCAAAACGGTTAAGCGCGCCGAATGTCGGCTTTAGCGCCGGCGTCCCGCAAATAGAAGCAGGCCTTATTCCCGACCCACGCACCTGGCTGCCTGTCGCCAGCGGCAGCATGCCCGCCGCCACCGCCGCCGCCGACCCTGACGACGAACCGCCAGGCGTGCGCGCGAGATCCCAGGGGTTCCAGGTCGGCGCAGGCGCGGCCATGGTCCATTCCGTTGTCGTCGTTTTGCCCAGAACAACAGCACCGCCGTGGCGCAGCGAGTTCACATGCGCGGCATCGTGCATCGCCGGGGGCGCTTCATCGAAGACCGGACTGTTGATCCGGGTCGGCCAGCCGGCGACGTCAAAGCAATCCTTGACGCCGAACGGGGCGCCGTCGATTGGCGACAAGGGCCGGCCCGTCTTCCATCTCGCAACGGCGGCGTCCGCTTGAGCGCGCGCGCCCTCGGCGTCATGGACGACGAAAGCCCTGACTTCGGATTCCCGGCTTTCGAGGCGCTCAAGGCAGCGCTCGAGAAAACGGCGCGGATCGTCTCCGCCGTCCGCGAAAGCGCGTCGGGCCTGAGCGAAACTTGCAGCCGGTTTTGCGTGAACGTCATACACCGCCGTCATGTTTCGCCAAACCCTTCAAAGCCGACGGCGTTCGATGCACCCGGCTGCAACATCTGCGTGACGGCGAGATTTCTTTCGCCCGCCGCATCGACCCACCAAACCGACAGGAGAGGCGCGCCCGGCGGCGTTTTCAGCATCATGGCGAATCGCGGCGCCGCCAAAATCGCCTCGACCCAACCCTTCCCGATACGGAGCTTTTCACCTGCGAGCGCAGATAAGGCCGGCGCGAAGCTGGGCGCCGCCGCAAGACGATCGATATCGTCAGCATAGCCCGGATGCACATAACGCTTCACGCCGCTCAGAGGGCTGGCGTTGATCACTTTGATCATAAACGGAACCGGCGCATTCGGCTTCACGCGCAGCAGCGACGCGACCTCACGCGGCGCCTGTGCCGCGCCGGTGCGCAGCAATCGCCCGCTTTGATCGGCGAGCGCCGCCATGTCGCGCCAAGACCGGATTTTCCGCGGGGCGGCACCCGGCGGGACTGCCGTTGTCTGAACGAACGTGCCGCGCCCTACATGGCGTTCCACAAGTCCGTCCCTCTCCAGCGCATCGAGCGCATGACGGACCGTCGCGCGGCTCACGCCGTAATGAACGCGCAATTCGGCTTCTGCCGGCAAGCGGTCTCCCGGCTTCAATTCACCGTCGGCGATTTGCTCGCGCAGAAGCGTTTCCACCTGTCGATATAAGCTGAGATCGCCGCGGTCGAGTGAGGATTCGGCCATCACGGCTCCTTTACAATATGTATCAATAACCGTACAATAGTACCAATTTTAATCCGAGGATTCAAGCCGATGGCTGACCGACGCGCGATGGCAAAAGTCTATGGCAGCGATGTCACCGCCGATCTTCTCCGGGCGCTGGGCCTGCCCTATCTCGCCATCAACCCGGGCGCGAGTTTTCGCGGCCTGCATGACAGCGTCGTCAATCATTTGGGCAACCGGGAGCCAAAACTGGTTTTAACCCTCCACGAGGCGCAGGCCGTGGCGATCGCCCATGGCTACGCCAAGGTGACCGGGAAGCCCATGGGCGTCGTGCTGCACGCCAATGTCGGTCTGATGAACGCCGTGATGGCGATTTACGACGCTTTCGTCGATCGGGTCCCCATGCTGATTATCGGCGCAACGGGCGCCGTCGACGCCGCGCGCCGGCGCCCTTGGATTGAATGGATACACACAAGCCGCGACCAGGCGGCCATGATCCGCCCTTTCGTGAAATGGGACGATCAGCCTGCGTCGGTTCCGGCCATGACGGAATCGATCCTGCGCGCCTGGTCTTTGACGCAGGCCGCGCCCGCCGCGCCGACCTATGTGTGTCTCGACGTCGATATACAGGAGAACGAGACCGACCCGGTCGCGCCGCCCGACATCTCGCGCCACGCCCCGCAACGTCCGGCGGCGGTCGCCGGGGCCGATCTTGATCAGGCCGAAGCGCTGTTGCGAAAGGCCCGCCGGCCGCTTCTGCTGATCGGACGTCATGCGCGCACTCAGGAAGCCTGGAACGCGCGCGTGTGCCTCGCCGATAAGCTTGGCGCGGCTGTCATCTGCGACCAGAAGGTCGGCGTCGGCTTTCCCAGCGATCATCCGCTCTTTGTCGCCGCGCCTGCGCAGTATCCTGACAAACGCACAGCGGCCGTCGTCGCCGAAGCGGACCTGGTCCTGAGTCTCGACTGGCCGGACGTTAAAGGGCTCTTGTCGCTTCGGCCCGATAAAGGCGCGCGGTTACCGACGATTCTGGTCTCGCCAGACGAGAGACTGCACAATGGCTGGTCTTTCGATCATTTTGCGTTCGCGGAAGCGGACTTGCGTCTTACGGTTCAGCCTGAAACTTTTACGAAGTCAATTCTTGCGCGATTTGAGGGCGCAGCCGACACGGGCTGGGAAATTCCGCCAGTTGAAATTCCCGCCCCGCCCCGTCAAGGCGAAGTGACGATCCCTGCACTGATTGCGGCGTTCGAGCGGGTCCGGGGAGAACGCAAGATATGCCTCACGCGCCTGACCTTCGGAACGCCGGACGCCATGGTGCGTTTCACCGGTCCGCTCGATTGCATTGGCATGGACGGCGGCGGCGGCATCGGCTCGACGCCTGGCATTACGGTGGGCGCCGCCCTGGCGCTAAAAGGCACGGGCAGACTGCCCACAGCCATTCTCGGCGACGGCGATCTCCTAATGGGCGTGCAGGCGCTGTGGACCGCGGCGGCGGAAAAGCTTCCTTGTCTTTTCATCGTCAATAACAATGCAAGTTTTTACAACGACGTCGAGCATCAGGAGCGCGTCGCCAAACGCCGCGCCCGCCCGGTCGAGAACAAACATATTGGCATGGCGATCGCGGACCCGACGGTGAACCTCACCGAACTTGCCCACGCGCAAGGCTTTACGGTTTTCGGTCCGGTGCGCCGCATCGAGGATCTGGACGAGATTCTGGAAATGGCGTTCGCGGCGGCGGAAGCTGGCGCGTGTGTGCTGGTTGATGTCATCACGCAACCGCCGGTTTTGGAGAGCTGACTTGTGATAAAAATTTCTTTGACAACCCGGGACGGACGCGAACACACCCTTGAGACAAATTCGGGGCTTTCGCTGATGGAAGCCATTCGCGATGCGGGCGTGGAAGGCGATTTCGGTCTTTGCGGCGGATGTTGCGCCTGCTGTTCCTGTCATGTCTACATAGAGGCGGGTCAGCACGCCGTTCTTCCGCCCCCAGCCGACAATGAAACCGACCTGCTCGAATTCTCGGATGCGCGAAAGCCCCAGTCCCGTCTTGCCTGTCAGATCCCGCTTGAGGGGGCCATGGACGGAATGCGGGTCGTTGTCGCTCCGGAAGATTAAGACCGGGCGGCACCCGACAGGGCGCTTTCGACGGCTTTCGCTAAGGCAAGCAGCTTGCGGTCTTGTCCGGAAAGACAGGCGATCATAAGCCCCGAAGGCGCGTCGCCTGGCAAATGCATGGGCAAAGACACGGCGCAACCGTCAATCATATTGATAAGCATGGGATTGCGAAGCGCCAATAAATTGATGCGCCCATAAGCTTCGTCATCGGCAAGATCGGTGAGAAGCGGCGGCGCAATAGGCGTTGTCGGCATGAGCATGGCGTCATAGCTGTCAAGCGCCTCCGCCGCATCGCTCATTAAAGCCGCGCGCGCGGCCAGCAGATCTATGTAATCGGCGGCGCTTTGGCCAGAACCGCGTTTAATGCGCGACGCAACGCGTGGATCGTATTCAGCCTCCCGCGTCTCCAGCAAACGCCGGTGCCAAGCGAAACTTTCTGCGGCGGCGAACCCGCCTTTTGCATTTATCGCGGCGATTCGATCGAACGGCTCCAATGAAACCTTCGTTATGCGTGCGCCTGATTTTTTGATGGCGCCTAGCGCGCGCTCATACGCTTGAACCACACTCTTGTCCGCACCGTCACAAACAATGTTTTCGATGCGCGCAAACCGCATGCCGGTTAGATCGCGGCTCACCAGTTCTTTCGGCGCTTTACCCGTGAGTATGGCGTCAAACGCGGCAATGCAGTCCACGGAGCGGGCGATCGACCCCACACTGTCCAGCGTGGTCGATAACGGCGTCACGCCTTCACGCGCAATCCGCGCCGCGGTCGGCTTGAAGCCGACAAGGCCGCACCAGGCCGCCGGGATACGGCAGGAACCGCCGGTATCGGTGCCAAGCGCGGCATGGGCCATGCCGTCCGCGACAGCCACCGCGCCGCCCGACGTCGACCCTCCGGAAATGCGTTTCTCGTTTCGCCGCCACGGACTGAGCGGCGTTCCATAATGCGGGTTAAGTCCGAGACCGGAGAAGGCGAACTCGGTCATGTTGGAACGGCCAATAAGGATAAAACCCGCCTGCCGTAACCGTCTGACCGCCACCGCGTCCGCCCGGGCGGGAGGGCCATTCAAGACTTTCGAGCCGGCCCGCGTCACCTGGCCCGCCACATCGAACAAATCTTTTATGGCGATGGGAATCCCCGCGAAAGG
>JAKSBY010000308.1 GCA_022360855.1 Sphingomonadales bacterium
GCCAATCGGAGGAGGCCTTACAGCCTGCTCCTGTGCACCGAGACTAGCACAAAATATATACTGTTAATATCGGGATTCCACCGGATTTATTAAGAACTATTGTGAATTAATTCAATGTGTTAAGCCACACCCCAGGCCGGAAAACCGGACAATACTCCGAACACCAGATGACCCATGGTATAGACAAAGAAAGTCAGTAACAGCACCGACAACAGGTCGAGCCAGACCCCCGCGATTACCATCTTCATGATGGGCACGCGCCCGGAGCCATATATGATGGCGTTAGGTGGCGTTGATACCGGCAACATAAAGGCACAGGAAGCCGCCAATGTAGTGGGTATCAACAGCAGCAAGGGATGTGCCTCAATGGCCTGGGCCAGGCTCGCCATTATGGGAATGGACAGTGAGATGGTGGCGGTATTGGAAGTCACCTCGGTGAGCCCGGTGATAAACGCCACCGTGCTCATCACAATTACCAGGGGATTGGCATCGCCCAACAGGGCACCGAGCTGCACGGCCACATAATCCGACAAACCGGAAGTGGTAAAGCCCTTGGCAATAGCCAGGCCTCCACCAAAAATCAATAAAATACCCCAGGGCACCTTGCGGGCATCGTCCCAGTCGAGCAGACGACCGCCAACCTGCCGGCCCGCCGGAATGATGAACAAAGTCAGAGCCATGGCGATCGATACCGTGGCATCGTCGATCATGTGGCCGACCGGCTGGGCCCCGCCCCACTCCAGGATGCGATCCAGGTAATAACTCCAGCCGAACAGGTCCACCTCCGGTCCCAACAGGCGTTCCTTGCGGCTCATCCACAATACCGCGGCTCCGGCAAATACCCAGGACACTCTCTTCTCTTCCACGGACATGGGGCCCAGCCTGGCAATCTCATTCTCAATAAAGTCACGGCCACTAAAAGGCGTGCTGGGTGGCAACGGAAATACAAAGCGGGTAAGCAACACCCAGGCCAGCAGCATGTAGGTGGCGCTCATGGGCAGAGCGAAAATGAGCCAGGAAGAGAAAGTAATATCCGGCGCCTCGGGAAAAAGCTGCCCGAGCTGGGTGATCAGCACTCCATTGGGAGGGGTGCCGATCAGGGTGGCGAAACCACCGATGCTGGCGGAGTAGGCAATACCCAGGAGCAAGGTAAGGGAGAAATTTTCGGCGCGGGAATCCACCGTGCCACCGGCGGCCAATACCTGTTTGTTCAAATCCTCATACAACAGGATCAGCGACATGCCCATGGGCATCATCATCATGGCCGTAGCAGTATTGGACAGCCACATCGAGAGAAAGCCGGTGGCAATCATGAAACCCAATACCAAACGATGGGGCTTACCGCCAATGACACGCAGGATATTCAGGGCGATGCGTTTATGCAAATTCCACTTTTCCACCGCCACGGCAATAATAAAACCACCCATGAACAGCAGGATGATCCAATCCATATACTGATTGGCAACGTTGGGGAAAATAACGTCCACATCGCCGGGCAGAATGCCGCTGCCGGCCGTTGCGGCTTCCAGGTCAAGCTGACCACCGGCGGGCACTTCGCGACCACGCATGATGCCCAGCAGGGGAAACAAGACAATGGGCAGCAATGCCGTAGCGGCAAGCGGGATCGCTTCGGTAATCCACCAGATAGCCATGAGCACAATTACGGCCGCCATGCGCGTAACCAGCGGATTACCAGGCTCCAGATCGACAAACAACAAGATGAACAGAAACGCCGCGGGGCCCAGCCACAGCCCTATCTTGCTGCGCAGGGGTGTTTCTGTAACGGCCACCTCGGTGGTCGAGCTATCTGTCATGATTTCCCCGGATTCGATCAGGTATTAATTATTCTTAGTCGGCCACCGTTGCCGTTAGGCAAAAATCTCGGCGAGAAAGTTCTCCAGTGACTGGTAGGCGCGCGCGGCAGCGACGGAATTGTAAACCGTACCGAAGTCCGGATTATTGGCGCCGGGATTGGTAAAGGCGTGCATGGTGCCGCCATAAGCATGCATCTGCCAGTCTACTCCCGCTGCGGACATTTCCTTCTCAAATTCCAGCACCTGCTCCGGTGGCACCATGGGATCGTCGTGGCCATGGAGGCAAAGCACCCTGGCCTTAATCTCCTCATTGGGTACCTCACCCGGTGAAAATATGCCATGGATGCTAATGACCCCCAGCACATCGGCGCCGGAGCGGGCCAGTTCCAGCACGCACATGCCGCCAAAGCAGTAGCCCATGGCGGCAACCCGGGTGGCATCGACCTGGGGGATATTGCGACCTGCGACCAGGGCGGCTCGAATTCGTTGCCGTAGCAAGGCTCGGTCGGAAGCGAACGGATTCATCAGGGAAGAATTAAGCTCCACATTACCCGCTTCACCGAGCACACCCTTGCCATACATATCGAGGGCAAAACCAACGTAACCCAGGGCGGCAATTCGTTCCGCCGCTTCATTGGCCAATGCCTGACGACCACTCCAGTCATGAGAAACCAGCACCAGGGGTTTCTGGGTGTCGGCCTCTTCGTAGGCAACATAGCCTTCCAAAACCGTATCGCCGTCGTTGTACTCAATCGTATTGTTTATCATTTTTAACGAGCCCCAGATTCAGCGGCCACATATTTAATTAAAACTTCAAACCAATTTTGTGCCTTTTGTGCCTTTTTGTGGCCAATTCCAACTTCCAGTCATTCTCCAGCCACAAAACCCACAAAAATATCCCTGTCCAACTTTTGTGCCTTTTGTGCCTTTTTGTGGCCAAACCAAAAGCGTGGCTCAAACAGCCACATCAGTCAAAAATATCAAAGAGCACCATGTATCATGGTCTTGTGTTTTTTGTGCCTCTTTGTGGCCAACTGCTTCTTTTTTATTGGCCACAAA
>JAKSBY010000546.1 GCA_022360855.1 Sphingomonadales bacterium
ATCATGAAGGCGTGCCGGCCGACCCTGGTGCTCTCCGGTGTCAATCGCGGCGCGAATCTGGGTGAAGACGTCACCTATTCCGGCACCATCGCCGCGGCCATGGAGGGCACGCTCGCCAATATCCCGTCGATCGCGCTGAGCCAGGCGATCCGACCGGCGCCGGAGAAGACCAACTGGTCTTCGGCCGAGACTCATGGTCGCGATGTCGTCGAAAAGCTCCTGCACGCGGGCTGGAGCGACGACGTGCTCATCAACGTGAATTTCCCGTCCTGCAATGCCGAAGAGGTCAAGGGCGTCAAGGTCACCGAGCAGGGCCGGCGCGATCTGGTCGGCCTCGCGGTGGAAGAACGTACCGATACGCGCGGCTTTCCCTATTATTGGTTTGGGCTCAGCCGGGAGGTCGGCCGGCCCGGCCATGAGACCGATCTCAGCAATGTACGCAACGGCTTCATCTCCGTGACGCCGCTGCATCTCGATCTCACCCACTATGAGACCCGCAGCGCCCTGGCCGATGCCATGGACCAGACGTTCGGTGATTGATCGGGAGCCCCACGCTCCATACACTGCCCGCCATGGCGATTGAGTTGACCGGGCTCCTGAGGTCGGCGTTGGTTTGTGCGTTAGTTTGTGCATTTCTGGCGCTGCCTGCCTGCGCGGTGGATATCACCGATACGTCGCGCTACGAGGTACGCAATTCGCCCGTCCCCGTGCCGCCGCCCAGAATCAAGCCGCAAAAGCCGAAAACCGCTGCCGCGACCCGGTCGAAGCCGCGGCAAAAGCCGCAGACAGCCAAGTCCGGGGCGATCACCGTCACGGTCGCCCGCGGCGACACCGTCTACGCTTTGGGCCGGCGCTATGGCGCCACCCCGCGGGCGATCATCGAGAGCAATAACTTGCGCGCGCCCTTCACCTTGCGGCCGGGTCAGCGGTTGCGCATCCCGGCGGCGCAGATGCATGTCGTGCGCGCCGGCGAAACCAGCTACGGCATCTCGCGCCGCTATGGCGTGGATCTGGCGGTGCTGACCCGGAGCAACGGCATCAGGCCGCCCTATACGCTCGCCATCGGCCAGGAATTGAAGATCCCGGGCCGGGCCGCCGTGGCGTCCGTGGCCAGATCCACGCCGGTCGCGCGGCCTTCTTCGACGCCGCCGCCGCGCTCGGGCAGGGGCTTCGCCTGGCCGGCGGACGGGCCGGTGATCTCGCGCTTCGGGCCCAAGCCCGGCGGGCTGCATAATGACGGTATCAACATCAAGGTCCCCAGAGGCGCTTCGGTGAAGGCGGCCGACGCCGGGATCGTGGCCTATGCCGGCGACGAGCTCGAAGGCTTTGGTAATCTGATCCTGCTGCGCCATGCCGGTGGCTGGGTCACGGCTTATGCCCATAACGACCGCATCCTTGTCAGACGCGGCGAGCGGGTCGAACGCGGCCAAGTCGTGGCGCGCGCCGGAACGACGGGCAACGCCATCGAGCCGCAGCTCCATTTCGAGATCCGCAAGGGCGTGCGGGCGGTCGATCCGCTGCGCTACCTCAGTCGAAGGGCGGGGTGAGGGAGAGGCTGCATTCGAGCCGCCCGGCCAAATCCTGAATGAACTGCCAGGCCACACGACCGGACCGCGCGCCGCGGCCGGCAGACCAGCGCAAGGCCTCCTCGATCAACTGGTCTTCTTCATAGTTGAGCTTGAAGAATGACGCATAACTCTTTGTTATTTCAAGAAATTCATCCTGTGAGCAGGCATGGAAGCCGAGCCACAGACCGAAACGGTCCGAGAGCGAGACCTTCTCGTCCACCACCTCGGCCGGGTTGATCGCCGAGGAGCGTTCGTTCTCCATCATGTCGCGCGGCATCAGATGCCGGCGGTTCGATGTTGCATAGAACAACACATTCTCCGGCCGGCCTTCCAGTCCGCCTTCCAGGATCGCCTTGAGCGACTTGAAGCTGGCGTCTTCCTGCTCGAAGGAGAGATCGTCGCAAAACAAGAGACACCGCCGCCCGCTTTGCCGGAGCAGCGAAAGGAGCTGCGGCAGCGAGGCCACGTCTTCCCGGTGAATCTCGATCAGCGCCAGGGCCGGGACATCGCCGTCCGCATTGACCGCCTTATGGACCGCTTTGACCAGCGAGCTTTTGCCCATCCCCCGGGCGCCCCACACGAGCGCGTTGTTGGCCGGATAGCCGGCAGCAAACTGCCGCGTGTTGGCGAGCAGGGTGTCGCGCTGGTGGTCCACGCCTTTGAGCAGCTCCAGCGGCAAGGCGGCGACCCGGTCGACCGCCTCCAGGGCCCGCGTCCCGGCGTTCCAGACAAAGGCATCGCCCTCGGCAAGCCCCGCACCGGTCTCGGCCGGTGGCGCGAGGCGGTCGAGCGCATCGGCGATCCGCGCCAGAGCG
>JAKSBY010000567.1 GCA_022360855.1 Sphingomonadales bacterium
CGAGGCATCCATCAGCCGGCTCTTCAGCTATGCGGCCTGGGCCGACAAATATGACGGGCTCGTGCACACCCCGCCGGTCAGGAGCGTCTCGCTGGCGGTCAACGAGCCCATCGGCGTCATGGGCGTGGTCTGCCCGGACGAGCGCCCGCTCCTGTCCTTCGTTTCACTGACGGCCGCGGCGGTGTCCATGGGCAACCGCATCGTCGCGATCCCGTCCGCGCGCTATCCGCTATTGGCCACCGACTTCTATCAGGTGCTCGAGACCTCTGACATGCCGGGCGGCGTGTTCAACATCGTCACCGGCGACCACGACGCGCTGACCAGGGTCCTGGCCGAGCATGACGGCGTCGACGGGCTCTGGTATTTCGGCAGCGCCGACGGTTCCAAGCGCGTGGAAGAGCTCGCCGCCGCCAATCTCAAACGCACATGGGTCAACCATGGCAGGTCGCGCGACTGGCTGTCGCCGACGCAAGGGGAGGGCCGCCGGTTCCTGCGGGAGGCGTGCCAGGTCAAGAACATCTGGCTGCCCTATGGGGATTAGAGTTTTCGCGTTTCCCGCCGCCGAAATAGGCACAGTGTCATTCCCGCGAAAGCGGGAATCCATGTCGCTGCCGGTCTGGATGCCCGTTTGCACGGGCATGACGCGGAAGGGAGGCAGCATCACGTGATTGCGCTTGTGGGTATCGCGGTGCTCGTCGGCATCGCGATTCTGTTTTCCGAGAACCGGCGCGGCATCAATCCGCGCGTCGTCATTGCCGCCTTTGGGCTGCAGGCGGCGATCGCCGCCTTTGCCCTCTATTTCCCGCCGGGCCAGGAGGTGCTGCGGGTGATGTCCGAAGGCGTGCAGAACATCATCGACTATGCGCAAGCCGGCATCGATTTCCTGTGGGGCGATCTTGCCACGGGCAAGTTCGGCTTTGTCGTCGCCCTCAAGGTGCTGCCCGTGATCATCTTCATGTCGTCGCTGATCGCGGTGCTCTACCACATCCGCATCATGCAGCTCATCATCCTCGGCATCGGCGGCGTCCTGCGCAAAGTCATCGGTGCCGCGCAGGTGGAGAGCTTCTGCGCCGCCGCCAATATCTTTGTCGGCATGGTCGAATCGCCCCTGATCGTGCGGCCCTACCTCAAGTCCCTGACCCGGTCGCAGCTCTTTGCCATCATGGCCGTGGGCCTGTCCTCGGTCGCCGGCGCCATCATGGTCGGCTACGCCAGTCTCGGCATCGATCTTCACTACCTGATCACCGCGTCCTTCATGGCCGCGCCCGGCGGCCTCTTCATGGCCAAGCTCCTGGTGCCGGAAAGCCCGGAGCTGCACGAGACCGAGATCAAGGATCTGAAGATCACCGCCTTCGACCCCGAGCATCGCCCGGTCAACGTTATCGAGGCGGCGGCCGACGGCGCCATGGTCGGGCTCAAGATCGCCGTCGGCGTCGGCGCCATGCTGATGGCCTTCGTCGCGCTCCTGGCGCTCTTGAACGGCATCGTGTCGGGCGTCGGCGGATGGTTCGATATCGAGAATCTGACCCTGGAACAGATCCTCGGCTATGTTTTCGCGCCCCTGATGTTCCTTCTGGGCGTGCCATGGGACGAGGCCAAGTCCGCCGGCAATCTGGTCGGCCAGAAGACCATTCTCAACGAGTTCATCGCTTATATCAATTTCGCCCCGATCAAGGAGACCTTCTCCGAGCGCACCCAGGCGATCATCACCTTTGCCTTATGCGGCTTCGCCAATCTTAGCGCGCTGGCGATCATCATCGGCGGGCTCGGCGGCATGGTGCCCGAACGCAAGCACGAGGTCGCCCAGCTCGGCCTGAAAGCCGTCTTGGCCGGGACACTCGCAAACTTAACGAGCGCGGCCCTGGCCAGCGTGTTACTTTCCCTATGATTTGAGGAATTGGAACTCTCCCCGTGTCGATACTGCATTCCACGATGATCGATTTCGCCGCCGTGCCGTCGGACGACCTCGCGCCCGTCGCCGGCGCCAGGAAGGCCTATGAGCGGATCGTCGATATCTACGACGCCGGCATCGCGGCCACCCGGAAAAACTTTGAGGTCTTCGCGACGGGGGATCTGGCCGCCGGGGCGCAGGGCGCCACCTACCCCTATCTCCTGGCCGAGATCGGCCTGGACAAGTCGCCGGAATCGTCACGGCTGGCTTACGGCAAGGTCGCGACGCCGGGCCTGCATGGCACCACCGTTACCGCGCCGCGCCTGTTCCGCACCTACCTGACCGAGCAGCTCGAGCTCCTGGAGGAGAACCACGGCGCCAAGTATCAGGTCGGCCACAGCCATACGCCGATCCCGCTGACCTTCGCCATGGAGCGCGCCGCCGCCGATCTTTCCGCCGACCGGCGCCAGGATTTGCGCCATTTCTTCGATCTTCCCGATCTCGCCTCGACCAACGATTCCATCGTCGACTGCGGCAAGATCGGTTTCGGCGACGGGCCGATCCCCTTATCGCTGTTCCCGGCCGAGCGGGTCGACTATTCGCTGCACCGGCTCAGGCATTACACGGCCACCGATCCGGAGCACTTCCAGCGCTTCGTGCTCTTTACCAACTATCAGCGCTATGTTGACGAGTTCATCGAGTTCGGCCGCGCCGAGATCGAGGCCGGGCGCTACGCGCGCTTCGTCGAGCCGGGCAACCGCATCACCGAAGACAGCAAGGGCCCGGCCGGGCCGCCCTTGGCCAAGCTGCCGCAGATGCCCGCCTACCATCTGGTGCGCGACGGGCGCACCGGGATTACGCTGATCAATATCGGCGTCGGGCCGTCCAACGCCAAGACCGCGACGGACCACCTCGCCGTGCTGCGGCCGCATGTCTGGCTCATGGTCGGCCATTGCGGCGGTTTGCGCTCGACCCAGCGGCTCGGCGACTATGTGCTGGCGCACGCCTATCTGCGCGACGACAAGGTCCTCAATCAGGTGCTGCCGTCGGACGTGCCGCTGCCGACCATCGCCGAGGTGCAGGTCGCGCTGACCCAGGCGGTGAGCGACATTACCGGGCTGAAAAGCTCCGAGCTCAAGGAGCGGCTGCGCACCGGCACGGTGGTCACCACCGACGACCGCAACTGGGAGCTCCGCTTCAACGAGCTCTCCATGCGCTTCAACCAGTCGCGCGCCATCGCCATCGACATGGAATCGGCGACCATCGCCGCCAACGGCTACCGCTTCCGCGTGCCCTACGGCACCCTGCTCTGCGTCTCCGACCGGCCGCTGCACGGCGAGATCAAACTGCCCGGCATGGCCGACGCCTTCTACGAGGAACGCGTCAGCCAGCATCTGCAAATCGGCATCAAGGCGCTCGACATGCTGCGCGCCGACGCCGCCGCCGGCACCCTCCATTCACGCAAGCTCCGAAGCTTCGACGAGCCCGCCTTCCGGTAGGGCTGCGCTCCGATTCCCTCCCTTTCCCGTCATTGCGACCGCAGCGAAGGCTGGGGGAAGCAATCCAGGGGTCGAGCAACCTATTTCCGTGACAGTTACCTTTTTATTTTCTATTTAAAAACAGATGATTAGAAAAACCCACCCTAAATAAGGTAACTGTCACCGAAATAGGCGAGTGCCGATACATCCAGATTGCTGCGTCGCTGAAGCGCCTCGCGATGACAGGGTGGGCCTAATCGTATTTTGGCCCGTGGCCGTGATAGAGGCGGAAGAGGCGGTCGGCCTCGCGCATCATGGCGCCGGACAGGAACTGCATGCCCATCGCCTCAATCTCGCCGTCGAAGCCGGCGTTGGTGGTGAAGTTCTCGAACAGGACGCAGGCCGCGGTCAGCCGGGCGAGGACCTCCTCCATGGCATGCAGGTCGCCCGCGTCGGGGTGGCGGCCGGGCCTTTTCTCGCGGCGGACGACGGCCTGATGGATCTGCACCTCCCGGTCATTGATCTCCATGTCCTCGAAGAGAATGGGTTCGGGGGCGGTCTGGTCGGGAGTGTCGGGCTTAGCCCGGTCCTCGGGCGCCTTGCGCCTTTTCTTCTTGTCCTCGGTCATAGCGCCCTCCCGGCGCCGGTGAGCGCGGCGCTGCCTGTTAGCAGGGTGCGGCGGTTTAGAATTCCGTTCGGGCTGAGCGCTTGTCCTCCGTAGCCTTGGCGAAGGAGGATGTCGAAGCCTGAGCGGCCGTCCGATCCTTCGACGGGCTCAGGACGAACGGAGTTGGACGTTTCTTCCGAGTTTCTAGGATCAGGTACAGGTGTGCTATGGGATGTGGGAGCCATGCCAATCTCCTATTCAGGTTGGTGTGGTCAGGGCTTCGTGGGTGGTAACGACACCTGCGGAGCCCGCTTTGCAGATTCTCAAAAATACTATAACTTAACAGGAAATAAGAGATTCTAGCACAAATGTCAAGAAAACAGTAATATAGTGGTAAAAACTTTAACTTCGGCCCAGTGCAAGGCGGCTCGTGGTTTGGTGGACATGTCGCAAAAGGACCTGTCCGAACAGGCCGGTGTAGCTGAAAAAACCATCGTCGACTTCGAGCGGAGGGCGCGGACGCCACGCCGTGCGACCCTCCAGGCGATACGGTTCGCATTCGAATCGGCCGGCGTCGAATTCATCGATAAAAACGGCGGTGGCCCTGGCGTTCGGCTCAGGAAGTAAGGATGTGGCTGCCATGCCGACCTCTATGCAATGAGCATCACGCCTGATCAATGCAGAATGGCCCGTGGGGCTCTGGACATTAATCTGAAAGAGCTTGCAGCGCTTTCAGGGCTGTCTCACGTCACGATCAACCGTTTCGAGAAAGGGCGCACCTACTCCAAGGGCACCGCCATGATCCTGAAGGTGGCCTTCGAAAAAGCCGGCGTCGAATTCATCGACGAAAACGGTGGCGGGCCGGGCGTGCGGCTTCGGGCGAAGAACTAGCGTTCCATTGCACGATCACCGGTGCGCCGTACCGCGCCACGATTTTTTCTGCACGCCGCGTCACAAATCGGCGCGGCCGGTCGTCATTGCATCAGTTCCCCCGAAACACAGGAGACCGAAATGAGCGCTTTCGACCGGCTGAAGCTTCACAGCCACGCCACCGACGCCATGCGGGCGCTGGCCGGCGTGGAAGATATCCTCGCGCAATCGACCTTGGACCCGCTGCTGCGGCATCTGATCAAGCTGCGCGCCTCGCAGATCAACGGCTGCGCCTTTTGCGTCACCATGCATCTGGCGGAAGCGCGCGAAGACGCCGAGAGCGAGGAGCGGCTGGACCATCTCGTCGTCTGGCGCGAGGTGGCGCTGTTCTCCGCCGCCGAGCGCGCGGCGCTGGCCTGGACCGAGGCGCTGACCCGGCTCGATGCGCCCGCCGACCTCGGCCGGCTGCACGAAGCCCTGTCCCGCCATTTCGGCGAAGCGGAGACCGCCACCTTGACGACGGCCATCGGCATGATCAACCTGTGGAACCGGTTGATGGTTGCCTCGCACAGGGACCAGCCCAGGCTGGCGGCATGACATGCCCGCAGACACCACAGCGCCCGCGGAGATATTCGAGCGCGCCAGACCCAGGCTCTGGGGCCTGGCGTATCGGATGCTGGGTTCGGCGGCGGATGCCGACGATGCGGTTCAGGACACCTACCTGCGCTGGCAGGCGGCCGGTCTGGACCATATTGATACGCCGGAAGCCTGGCTGACGACCGTGTGCACGCGCCGCGCCATCGATATGCTGCGCGCCGCCCGGCGCGCGCGGACCGATTATGTCGGGCCCTGGCTTCCCGAGCCGGTCATCGCGCCGGAAGCGGGCGCCGAGCTGGAGCTGGCGGAGTCGCTTTCGACCGCCTTTCTGCTTCTGCTGGAGCGGCTGTCGCCGACCGAGCGGGCGGCCTATCTGCTGCGCGAGGTGTTCGACTACGCCTATGCCGACGTGGCCGCCAGCCTGAACAAGAGCGAGGCCGCCTGCCGCCAGCTCGTCTCCCGCGCCCGCCGGCATGTCGGGCACGATCGCGCGCGCTTCGCGCCCCCGCCGGAACGCCGGCAAGACCTGCTGGAATCGTTCCTCGGCGCCATGCAGTCGGGCTCGGTGGAGAATCTGGCGACGCTCCTGAGCGAGGACGCGGAGCTGTGGTCGGACGGCGGCGGCAAGGTGTTGGCCGCGCGCAACGTCATCCATGGCGCCAACAACGTCGCCAGGTTCCTGCACGGGGTCTGGCAACGGGTCTGGGCCGAGCAGGATGTGAGACGCGTCGCCGTCAACGGCGGCGCCGGCCTCCTGCTGGGTGCGCGCGGCACGCTCGAATCGGTCGTGACTTTCGGCGTGGCGCCGGACGGGCGCATCGGCGCCATCTACGTGGTGCGCAACCCGGATAAGCTGCCCGGCCCGGGCCTCCTGGCGGCTGCCGAAAACCTTCACTTGCCTGCCGCCCGGGAGGGCACATAATAGGGCTCAGGTCACCATTCGCCACGCTGTCGGGAGGTTCCCGTGCTCAAGCTCATCCCCGCCTTTCTCGCTGCCCTCTTCGCCGCGTCCCCGGCGCTCGCCTGGGACAAGATCGGCCACCGGGTCTCCGCCGCCCTCGCCGGCCCTTATCTGAGCGACGCGGCCAGGGCCGGGGTTGAAGCCATCCTCGGGCCGGAGGGGCTGGCCGAGGCCTCCAACTGGCCCGATTTCATGCGTTCGAGCCCGGAGGAATTCTGGCGGAAGGAGGCGGGCCCGTACCACTATGTGACGATCCCGGTCGGCATGAAATACCGCGACGTGGGCGCGCCCGAGGTCGGCGACGCCATCACCGCGCTGGCCGAGTTCACCGCCACGCTCAAGGACCCCGACGCCGCGCTTGAAGACAAGCAGCTCGCGCTCCGCTTCGTCGTCCATATCATCAGCGATCTGCACCAACCGCTGCATGCGGGCAACGGCACCGATCGCGGCGCCAACGATTTCGCGGTGCTCTACCATGAGGAGCTGACCAACCTGCATGCGGTGTGGGACATCCACATGATCGACCGCCAGAAGCTCTCCTATACCGAATGGACCGAATGGCTGAGCCGGAAGATCACCGACCAGGACGTGCAATCCTGGTGGGAGACCGACCCGGCCGTTTGGGCCGACGAGAGCGCGGCGATCCGCGACACCATCTATCCGGAAAACCAGATCATCGCCTGGGACTACACCTTCGCCCATCTCGGCACGGTAAAGACCCGGCTCAAGATGGCCGGCGTGCGCACGGCCGCCTATCTGAACGAGGTCTTCGCCGACTAGCGCCACACCCCCGCTCAGCGGGTTCAGTCGCCGCCTCCCATCGCTTAAAGTCGCGCGGTTAGGGAGGAAGCCATGATGCGAATTCTCGTCTGTCTGGCCGTTTTGCTCGCCGCGCCGGCGACAACCGCAAGCAGTGACGCCACACCAACCGCCGAGCGGCCCAGGATCGGCCTCGTCCTGTCCGGCGGCGGGGCGCGGGGCGCCGCCCATATCGGTGTCCTCAAGGTCCTGGAACGCCACCGTATCCCGGTGGACGTGATCGCCGGCACCAGCTTCGGTGCCATCATCGGCGGGCTCTATGCGACGGGCCTGTCGGCGGGCGAGCTTGAAGAGCAACTTCTGGCGGTCGACTGGGAGTTCGCGCTCAGCGACACCGTACCCCGCCGGCTGCGCTCCTTGCGGCGCAAGGACGACGACGACAATTTCCTCGTCAAGTTCAAGCTCGGCGTCAATGACGGCGAGATCGGCCTGCCGCCCGGCGTCATTCTCAACGAGCATTTTCGCGTCCTGCTGCGCGAATACGCCCGCGGCGGTGCGACCGTGACCGATTTCGACGAGCTGCCGATCCCCTTCCGCGCGGTCGCCGCGGACATCGAGACCGGCGAGCCCGTGGTGCTCGGCGAAGGCAGCCTGGTGCAGTCGATCCTTGCCAGCATGGCGGTTCCCGGGCTGTTCCCCCCGGTCAAGCTGGACGGTCGTTTGCTGGTGGATGGCGGCATCGCCAACAACGTGCCGATCGACATCGCCAGGGCCATGGGCGCGGACATCCTCATCGTCGTCGACATCTCCAGCCAGCCGAAGCCGCAGGCGGAGATCGAGAGCTTCCTCGACGTGGTCAGCCAGATGGTCACGATCATGACCCTGCGCACCGCCGAGCAGCAGATGGCCACGCTGGGACCCCGCGACGTCGCGATCCGGCCCGATTTGAAGGACATCTCCACCGCCGACTTCAAGCGCACGCCCGAAGCCATCCCGTTTGGCGAGGCGGCGGCCGAGGCCGAGCTTCAATCGCTCGCCGCGCTCAGCCTCAACGAGACCGCGTGGGCCGCCTACCAGGCCGGCCGCGGGCAGATGTCGCCGACGCCAACCGAGGTCGATTTCGTCCGCCTCGACAATGATTCGGCGCTCGACAACCGCGTGATCCTCGAACTCCTCGACGTGCATCCCGGCCGGCCGCTCGACCCCGAGCGGCTGGAAGAGGGGATCATCAAGGTCTACGGCCTCGATTATTTCGAATCGGTCGATTACGAGCTGGTGCGCGAGGGCGGACGGACGGGGCTCGAGGTCACCGCGAGGGAACGGAGCTGGGGGCCGGACTATCTGCGCTTCGGCCTGGCGATCCAGGACAATTTCGAGGGCGACGCCACCTATAACGCGGCGATCAGCTACACCGATCTGGGGATCAATTCCAGAGGCGGCGAGTGGCGCAGCTTCCTGCAGGTCGGCGACGACCCGCAGGTATTCACGGAGATCTACCAGCCGGTGGACTATGGCCAGCAGTGGTTCGTGCTCGGCAACGTGACCGCCCGCAGCCTGAACGCCCCGCTGATCGACCCCGACCGCAACATTATCGCCGAATTCCGGCTCAAGGCGGCGGAATTCTTCCTCGCCGGCGGGCGCAATCTCGGCAATTGGGGGCGGCTGGCCTTCGGCGCAGCCTATGAGGTCGGGGATGTGTCGGTCCGAATCGGCAACCCGGCCATTCCGACCGGGAGTTTCGAGGAAGCGGACCTGATCGCGGTGTTTCAGATCGATACCCTCGACAACGCCGACTTCCCCCGTACCGGCCTGGCGACGAACATCTTCTATAGAAACGGGCTTCCAATCCTCGGCTCGGACGCGACCGACGACCAGGTGCAGATAGAGCTGTTCAAAGCGTGGAGCTGGGGCGCCAATACGCTCCTTGGCAGCGCGGAATTCGGCACGGGATTCAACGGCCGCGCCACGGCACAATCGCTCTTCGAGCTCGGCGGCTTCGTCTCGCTCTCCGGCTTCTCGCGCGGCGAGCTTACCGGCCGCCACGTGACCCAGGCGGGCGCCATCTACTACCGTCAGATTGGCGGGCGCGGCGGCGTTCTGCTCAATATTCCGATCTATATGGGCGCCACGGTCGAGGCGGGCAATGTGTGGCAGGACCTGGACGATTTCGCCGTCGACGAACTGATCGTGGGATCGAGCCTGTTCCTCGGCGCGGAAACCGCGATTGGTCCCATCTATGTGGGCGGCGGCGTCAACACCGAAGGCGCGACATCGTTCTTCCTGTTCCTGGGTCAGTTCTTCTGAGCGAGCGTCGCGTTGACCTGATCCACCGACCACGCGTCCCGGCCGAAATGGCGCAGGACCGTCGTCGACAGGTTGGCGATCTCGAAACGCAGCACCGAGCCGGGCGCCAAATCCAATGCCATTGCCAGGGCAGCGCGGATGGGTCCGGCATGCGTGCAGAGGCACAGCATCTGCCCCGCATGCGCATTGAGCAGGTCGGCCAGGGCCTCCCGTGTGCGGAGGCAAACGTCGGCGAAGCTCTCGCCATTGGGTGGCCTATGATCGGCCAGCGCTTGGCCCGAAAGGCTCCCGAGATCGGGCACGTCTTTGATCGCGAGCCCGTCCCAATCGCCGAAGTCCTGCTCCCAGAGCCGCGGTTCGGTCGCGACGGGCGGATGATCGGGCCAGATCGCGGCAGCCGTCTCCACGCAGCGCCGCGCCGGGCTGGCGACAATGTGGTCAAGCCTCGGCAGCCGGGCACGCAGGGCGGCGAATGCCGCATCGTCCGCGCAATCGGCAGCCACGTCGGTGCGCCCGCACAGCCGATCCACCGCCACCGACGGCGCGTGGCGCAGAAGAATGATCTTTGTCGCAACTTGGTTTTTCATTTCCGCCGGCCAGGCACTATAAAGCTCCGGTCCGGTTGCGGAGCAATGAATTGCGCGAAGTCCTTCTTATTACCGGCGGCGTCCGGTCCGGCAAGAGCCGTTATGCCGAGGCGCGCATCGCCGCGCATACGCCGCCATGGGTCTATATCGCGACCGCCGAGGCGCGCGACG
>JAKSBY010000708.1 GCA_022360855.1 Sphingomonadales bacterium
CGGCCCCGAGGCGCGCATCGCCGACGCCATCATCGATGCCGGCCGGCTGGCGCGCGCACTGCCCAAACTCGTCAGGGCGCTCGAAGCCGGCGATGCGCCAACGCCGAAACCCCTAGAAACCGGCCATGACCGCCCCCACCTAGAGGGCCGCACTCATCGCGCCCTTTGGCTCTTGTTGGGGCTTATCGCGGGTGTCTTGCTCGGCACTCTGGTAACCCTATAATCGCCCCGGCGCATCAAACGCGCTTATACGCGCAAGCGGACAACGATCATGACCCTTCAAGGCAAACGGATTTTGCTGATCATCGGCGGCGGCATCGCCGCCTATAAGTCGCTCGAGCTGATTCGCCGGCTCAAGGAACGCAATGCCGACGTGCGCGCGATCCTGACCGCCGGCGGCGCCGAGTTCACCACCGCGCTTTCAGTCGCCAGCCTGTCCGGCGAGAAGGTCTACAGCGACCTCTTCTCGCTGACGGATGAGGCGGAGATGGGCCATATCCGGCTCTCCCGCGAGGCCGATCTCGTAGTCGTCGCGCCGGCCACCGCCGATTTGATGGGTAAAATGGCCGCCGGCCTCGCCGGCGATCTGGCGACGACAGCGCTTCTGGCCACCGACAAGCCGGTGATGATCGCGCCGGCCATGAATGTCGAAATGTGGGGCCATCCGGCGACGCAGAGGAACGCGAAGATCCTGGCCGAGGACGGCATCACGCTGGTCGGCCCGGCCGCCGGCGACCTGGCCTGCGGCGAGGTTGGCCCCGGCCGCATGGTCGAGCCCGACGAGATCGTTGCGGCCATCGAGGGTTTTTTTTCGGCGGCTAACGGAGCCTTGAGCGGCCGCAAGGCGTTGGTCACCGCCGGCCCGACCGTCGAGGCCATTGACCCGGTGCGCTACATCGCCAACCGGTCCTCCGGCAAGCAAGGCTACGCCATCGCCGGCGCTCTCTCCCGGCTCGGCGCGGAGACAGTTTTGATCTCCGGCCCGACCGACCTCGAAACCCCAGCGGGCGTCGCACGCGTCGATGTCGAATCCGCCGGCGAGATGATGGACGCCTGCGCCGCCGAGCTGCCGGTGGATGTGGCGGTCTGCGTCGCCGCCGTCGCCGACTGGCGCGTGGACGAGGCGAGCCGGGGCAAGATCAAAAAAAACGGTGGCGGCGCACCGACGTTGAAGCTGGTGGAGAACCCGGACATTCTGGCCAGCCTGGCGGGCCGCGGCAATGACCGGCCCGCCCTTCTCGTCGGCTTCGCTGCCGAGACCGAGGACATCGTCGCGCACGCGTCGGAAAAGCGCGCCCGCAAGGGCTGCGACTGGATCGTCGCCAACGACGTCTCCAACGGCTCCGGCGTCATGGGCGGCGACGATAACCAGGTCCATCTGATCACCGAGGCCGGTACCGAGACCTGGGACCATATGTCGAAGTCCGCCGTGGCCGACCGGCTGGCCGAGCGCATCGCCGACCATTTCGGCGCCGGAGCCTGACCCGTGACAAGCGAAATCCCCCTCGAAGTCAAAACCCTGCCGCATGGCGAGGGCCTCGACCTGCCGGCTTACGAGACGGCGCTCTCCGCCGGCATGGACTTAAGGGCCGCTGTCGCCGACGGCGCGCCGGTCACGCTGGCGCCGGGCGAACGGGCACTGATCGAGACCGGGCTCTCAATTGCGCTGCCGGCCGGCTTCGAGGCGCAAGTCCGGCCGCGTTCGGGCCTCGCCTACAAGCACGGCGTCACGGTGCTCAACACGCCCGGCACCATCGACGCCGACTATCGCGGCGAGGTCAAGGTGCTGCTGATCAACCACGGCGCCGAGCCCTTCGTGATCAGCCGCGGCATGCGCATCGCGCAGATAGTGATCGCGCCGGTCACTCAGGCCCGGTGGCAGCCGGTCGCCGAGCTTTCCGAGACGGCGCGCGGCGCCGGCGGCTTCGGCTCCACGGGGATCGAGGCAGCCGAGTAATCCGCCGGTGGAGCTCGACGACGAACAGCTCGAGCGCTATGCCCGGCATATCGTGCTCAAGGAGGTCGGCGGCGCCGGCCAGAAAAAACTCCTGGAATCGAAGGTTCTGGTGGTCGGCGCCGGCGGGCTCGGCTCCCCGGTTCTGCTCTATCTCGCCGCCGCCGGGGTCGGCACCCTCGGCATCGTCGACGACGACACCGTCTCGCTCTCCAATCTGCAGCGTCAGATCGCCCATGACTCGGACCGCATCGGCCAGACCAAGACGGCCAGCGCCGCGGCGCGGATTGCGGCGATCAATCCAAACGTCAACGTCATCGTCCACAACGAACGCCTGACCGCCGAGAACGCCGCGAGCCTCCTCGGTGGCTATGACCTCGTGGCCGATGGCTGCGACAATTTCGCGACCCGCTTCGTCGTCGCCGATGCCTGCCAAGCCATGCGGATTCCCCTGGTCTCGGGCGCCGTTCATCAGTTCGACGGCCAGGTCGCCGTGTTCAAGGGCTACGAGCCCGGCCTGCCGTGCTACCGCTGCCTGGTGCCGGATACGGCCTCGGTGGAGGACCGCTCCTGCGCCGACGAAGGCATCCTCGGCGCCGTCGCCGGCGTCGTCGGCAGCCTGCAAGCGGTCGAGATCATCAAGGAGCTGACCGGCGCCGGCGAACCGCTGGCTGGACGGATTTTGATCTATGACGCCCTCTCGGCCCGGGTCAGGACCGTTACCGTGCCCAAGGACCCGGCCTGCCCGCTGTGCGGTCCTTCTGCTCCTCCTTGTCACCCGACGGCTTGACCGGCGGGTCCATGTAGAAACTGCCTCGGCTGGATGAATATGAATTCGCCGGTCAAGCCGGCAAATGACAGGCTGAGATTAAGGAAGGCCGCTAAATCAAATCTTCCAGCACCCGGTCGGGCGGGGTGTGGCCGTCGACGAAGGTCTTGATGTTGATCAGCACCTTCTCGCCCATATCGATGCGCGCCTCGATCGTTGCCGAGCCCATATGCGGCAGCAGGACCACGTTGTCGAGCTTCAAGAGGCGCGGGTTGACCGCCGGCTCGTGTTCGAACACGTCGAGCCCGGCGCCGGCCAATTCCTCGGCCTCCAGCATCCGGGCCAGGGCATTCTCGTCGATCACCTCGCCGCGCGAGGTGTTGATGATATAGGCGGTCGGCTTCATCAGCTTGAGGCGCCGCGCCGAGAGCAGGTGGTAGGTGGCCGGCGTATGCGGGCAGTTGACCGAGATCACGTCCATGCGCGCCACCATCTGATCGAGGCTCTCCCAATAGGTCGCCTCGAGCTCGGCCTCGACGCTCTCCGGTACCCGCTTGCGGTTGTGATAGTGGATCGACATGCCGAAGGCCCGCGCGCGCCGCGCCACGGCCTGGCCGATCCGGCCCATGCCGATGATGCCGAGCCGCTTGCCCCAGATGCGGTGGCCGCACATGCCGGTGGGCGACCAGCCGTGCCACTCGCCGCTGCGCAAAAGCCGCTCGCCCTCGGTCAGCCGGCGCGGCACCGCCAGGATGAGCGCCAGGGTCATATCCGCGGTGTCGCCGGTGAGCACGCCGGGGGTGTTGGTCACGGTAATGCCGCGCTGCCGGGCGCTGGCGAGATCGATGTGATCGACGCCGTTGCCGAAATTGGCGATCAGGCGCATGTCCGGGCCGGCCTGCGAGATGACGCCGGCATCAATGCGGTCGGTCACCGTCGGCACCAGAACATCCGCCCCCTTGACCGCCTCGGCCAGCGCCGTCTGGCTCATCGGCGCATCGTCCAGATTGAAAGTCACGTCGAACAGCTCCGCCATCCGGGTCTCGATCGCGTCCGGCAGTTTACGGGTGATAACAACCTTGGGCTTCGACTGGGGCATGGGAGCAGGGCACCTCGAATGCGGTGAGGACGGGCGGGATGCGCCCGCGACTGTGACTTGAGGTTCAGTCTCTATCAGATGGCATGCGTTGATTCAAACGCGCCGATGGCCAGGCGCGGGAATTCGCCCACGCTCGTGCCGGAGAAACGGCCGAGGCTTGACCGCCGGGGTCCGGCTCGCCTAATCAAGCAGCAATCCGGTGACGTCAGGCAGCCACGGATAACACCCGTTGAAAACTAATAAGCTATTGTTTTTATTGATTTTAATTCCCCCGCTCGCGATGGCGGCAGGTGCGGCAATCGCTCAGACGACGGAGCGCCCCTCGGCGACTACCGGTCCGTCGGGTCAGCCGCTTCCCCGATTCATCTCTCTCGATGCCAACGAGGCCAATCTCAGGGCCGGCCCCAACAAGCGCTTCCCGATCCTGTGGGTCTACAAGCGGTCCGGCTGGCCGTTTCTGGTGACCGGCGAGAACGGCGTCTGGCGGCGGGTCCGTGACAAGGACGGCATCGAGGGCTGGATGCATGTCGGGCTCCTGTCGAGCCAGCGCACCGCCGTGGTCACCGGCGACTGGCGCCTGCTGACCGCCAAATCCGCGCCGAATTCCCGCCAGGTCGTTCGCGCCGAGCCCGGCGTGGTCGGCCGGCTCGACCGCTGCCGCGGCGGGCGCTGCCGGCTCACCATCGACGGCCGCTCCGGCTGGCTCGGCCAGGAGGAGTTCTGGGGCGCGTTCAGGGACGAAGAGCTGGATTAGGGCACGGACGTCTTTCAGGCGCGGTCGGGCAGGCGGGCGGGGTCACCTCCAGGCTCGGCCGGGCCCGGCGACGGGTGTAAGACCGCCCCATCCGCCGGCGCCCAGCCGAAGACGTCGCCGCCAAACGCCGCGACGTGATAGCCCCCGTGGCCGTTTGGCAGCGACGTGTTGCGGTAAGGCGGCACGAACACGGTCGCGCAGGGCCGATCGAGCCTAGGCCGCATCGGAGATCTCTTCCATAGCGGCCTCCACGAGATGCGCGGCGAGGTCGAGCTCGAGCTCGCGCAAATCTTCGCTCACAAGCCGCAACATCCGGCAAACCGCCGGAAGTCTGAGGTTCCGTCCGTTGAGATGCACCATCACCGAGCCCTTCCCGATCAACCGCGTAGGGCAGAAGGCTAGACGGGGCCGCGCCGGGCCGACGATAGCCTGATCAGGCTATTGCGATCCGATATGGCGGCGACTTGCAATCCGCGGTTGGTCGACGGCCACGCCGGCTTCTGGTAGGCTGTTTTTTTTGAGAACCAATCGATACTCAATTGTCCAATCGACCGAAATTCCGGTCGCATTCCAATGTGAGCGCCGCGCTCGAACGGATCCGCGACTGCCACCGGGCCATGGCCGCCCTGCAAGCCGA
>JAKSBY010000514.1 GCA_022360855.1 Sphingomonadales bacterium
CAACCACGCGCTGGTCAAGGGCGCGCTGTTCATGGCCGTGGCCTGTCTGGCGTTCCGCTACGGCCGGGTGCGCGTGGACGACATCGCCGGGGCCGCGCGGACCATGCCGTGGACCATGGGCGCCTTCGTGGTCGGCGGTTTGAGCCTGGTCGGCGTGCCGTTGACGGCCGGCTTCATTTCCAAATGGTATCTGATCCTGGCCGCCCTGGACGAGGGGGCCTTGGGCGCATTCCTGATCGGCCTGATCGTGGTCAGCTCGCTGCTGGCGCTGGTCTACATCTGGCGGGTGGTCGAGGCGGCCTACTTCAGACCGCCGCCGGCCGACGCCCCCGCCCATACCGAGGCCCCGCTGGTGATGCTGGTGCCCACCTGGGCGCTGGCATTGGCCAACATCTACTTCGGGCTGGACACCAGCCTGTCGGTGGGGCTGGCGGCCGAGGCGGCCGAGGCGCTGCTGGGGCATCTGCCATGACGCCGGAAATGGCGATCGTCCTGGCCGTGGCCATTCCGCTGATCGGTGCCGTGGGCATCGCCGCGTCCGGCCGCTGGCCCAACCAGCGCGAGGGCGTGACGCTGGTCACCGCCGTGGCGATGATGCTGGTGGTGTGGAGCCTGCTGCCCACGGTGGTGGCCGGCGGCCGGCCCGAGGTGGTGCTGGCCGAGCTGCTGCCGGGCCTGTCCATCGCCTTCAAGGTGGAGCCGCTGGGCATCCTGTTCGCGGCCCTGGCGTCGTTGTTGTGGATCGTCAACTCGATCTATTCCATCGGCTACATGCGCGGCAACAACGAGGCCAACCAGACCCGTTTCTACGTCTGTTTCGCCATCGCGCTGGCCGCCGCCATGGGCGTGGCGTTCGCCGGCAACATGCTGACCCTGTTCATCTTCTACGAGGTGCTGACGATCTCGACCTATCCGCTGGTCACCCACAAGGGCGACGCCAAGACGGTGCGGTCGGCGCGGGTCTATCTGGGCATTCTGCTGGGCACCTCCATCGGCCTGATGCTGCCGGCGATCATCTGGACCTATGTGACGGCCGGCACGCTGAACTTTCAGTCCGGCGGCATCCTGGACGGCAACATCGCCGGACCGGCCGTCGGGCTGCTGCTGGGCCTGTATGTGTTCGGCATCGGCAAGGCGGCAGTGATGCCGGTGCACCGCTGGCTGCCGGCGGCCATGGTCGCGCCCACGCCGGTCAGCGCGCTCCTGCATGCGGTGGCCGTGGTCAAGGCCGGCGTGTTCACCGTCACCAAGGTGGTGATCTACATCTTCGGCGTCGATTTCCTGTTCGACCAGCCGGGGTCGAGCTGGCTGGCGCCCACGGCCGCCTTTACCATCGTGACCGCCTCCATCGTCGCCCTTCGCCAGACCAATCTGAAGCGCCTGCTGGCCTATTCGACCGTGGGGCAGTTGTCTTACGTGGTGCTGGCCGCCGCCATCCTGACGCCACTATCGGAAATCGGCGCGGCGATCCACATCGTGACCCACGCCTTCGGCAAGATCACCCTGTTCTTTGCCGCCGGCGCCATCTACACCGCCTCGAAGAAGACCGAGATCACCCAGCTTCGCGGCATCGGCAAGCGCATGCCCTGGACCATGACCGCCTTTGCCATCGGCGCCCTGTCCATGATCGGCGTGCCGCCCACGGCGGGCTTTGTGTCCAAATGGTACATCCTGGCCGGCGCGTTCCAGGACGACCACTATCTGGCGATCTTCACCATCATCGCGTCGACCGTGCTGAACGCGGCCTACTTCCTGCCCATCGTGTTCCGCTCCTTCTTCCGCGAGGAGGACGACGCACCACCCAAGGAGCATGGCGAGGCGCCGCTGCCCATCGTGGTGGCGCTGACCACCACGGCGGCACTGACCATCCTGTTCTTCCTGTTCAACCAGCCGGTGCTGGAGCTGGAGGCGCAGTTGGTGGGGAGGGGGATATGAGCACGCCGCCGGAGCGCGATCACTGGCTGGTGCGGCCGGCGACCATTCGCCGGCTGTGGGTCCTGCTTGCCGTGATCCTGGCGGCGACCGTGGCGGTTCAGTTGGCCTTCCCGGAGAAGGGCAAGTTCGGCATCGACGGCTGGTTCGGCTTTGCCGCCGGATTCGGCTTTCTCGCCTGCGTGGCCATGGTGGTGTTCGCCAAGGGGCTGGGCGTGTTTCTGAAGCGTAAGGACACCTACTACGATGACTGAGTTGGCGCCCCCCGGCCTGATCCTGTTCGCCGCCGCGGCGCTGATCGCCATCACGCGCGGGCCACTGCGCAACGCCATCGTGCTGGGCGCCCCGCTCTTGACCCTGTGGGCGGTGTGGCAGGTGCCCGACGGCGTGGCCGTGACCACCACCTTCCTGGACTATCCCATCGAGCCGGTGGAAGGCAGCCCGGTGCGCCGGCTGTTCGCCAGCATCTTCGCGATCATGGCCTTTGCCGGCGGCCTGTTCGCCTTCCGCCATGCCCGCGCGCTGGAACTGGCGGCGGCCTATGCCTATGCCGGCGGGGCCATCGGCGTCAGCTTCGCCGGCGACCTGATCACCCTGTTCCTGTTCTGGGAACTGATGGCAATCTTCTCCACCATCGTGGTGTGGTGCGGCGGCACGGAGGCCTCGCGGGCGGCCGGCATCCGCTACGCCATCGTCCATCTGTTGGGCGGCATCATCCTGAAGGTCGGCATCGAAGGCGTGTATATCCACACCGGCACGCTGGACGTGCAGGCCATGCTGGCGACCAATTTCGATACCTGGATGATCCTGATCGGCATCCTGATCAATGCCGCCGCCCCGCCGCTGTCCGCCTGGCTGGCCGACGCCTATCCCGAATCCAGCCCGACCGGGGCGGTGTTCCTGTCGGCGTTCACCACCAAGACGGCGGTGCTGGCCCTGATCCTGCTGTTCCCGGGCGAGCCGGTGCTGGTGTGGGTCGGCCTGTACATGATTTTCTACGGCATCATCTACGCACTGTTGGAAAACGACGCGCGGCGAATCCTGGCCTATTCCATTGTCAACCAGGTCGGCTTCATGGTCTGCGCGGTGGGCATTGGCACCCAGACCGCGCTCAACGGCGCGGCCGCCCACGCCTTCGCCCACATCATCTACAAGGCGCTCTTGCTGATGAGCGCGGGCGTCGTTCTCTACCGCACGGGCAAGCGCAAATGCACCGACCTCGGCGGGCTGTTCCGCACCATGCCGCTGACCTGCATCTGCGGCATCGTCGGCGCGCTGGCCATTTCCAGCTTCCCGCTGACCTCCGGCTACACCACCAAGACGCTGATCTCGGTGGCGGCGGAGGAGGAGGGCCTGGCGCTGATCTGGTTCCTGCTGACCGCTGCCTCGGCGGGCGTGTTCCTGCACGCTGGCATCAAGTTCCCGTGGTTCGTGTTCTTCCAGAAGGATTCCGGCATGCGGCCCAAGGACGCGCCCTGGAACATGGGCGCTGCCATGGTGTTCTTCGCGGCCTTG
>JAKSBY010000181.1 GCA_022360855.1 Sphingomonadales bacterium
CATCGGAATCGCCGTGACCGACAGATAGAGGATCGGGATCGCGCCGGCGAGGCCGAGCACGGGCGCGTGGAAGCGATAGAGCCAGCGCATCAGGCGGCGCCGGAACTTGAGCTTCAGCGCCCTGCGCCGACTGCGCCGCGTCGTCCACCAATAGGCGAGTCCGGTGACGGCCAGCACGGCCATGGCGACGCCGCCGAGATCGTTGATCCAGATCGACCAGGAGCCGGGCAAGGTGCCGCGCCCGAAATGCAGGTCCATGACGAAACGGTAGGCCGGCACGGTCGCGCTGAGCCCCGCCACCCTGGCCCGTGCGTCGACCGGCGTCACAGTGCCCGTTTCGACAGCGACGCGCACGAGGCTGCCCTGAGCGATCACGCCGACGAGCTCGCCCGGGCCGTGGCCCTGGGAGAGGCCGGTGACGTCCTTACCTTTCAGCGCAAGCCGCACGAGCTTGCTGCCGCCCGTCGTCGTCCGCCATATACCGTCGTCCGTAGCGACGAACAGACCCTCCAGGCGGCCGCCCTCGGTGCCGACGAAACGGTGCACCATGGGCGCGCCCGACAGCCCTTCGAAGGCCACGTCGGTCCAGGTTGCGCCGCGATCTTCCGACAGCCACATGCCGCGCTCGGACGCGCCCAGGAGCCGGTTCGGGTCCGCCGCGTCGACGGCGATATGGCGCATCACCGTGCCCGGCACCAGCCGGTTGATGCGCTCCGACGTCCAGCTCTCGGGCACCGACACCTGGCTCAGCCAGCGCCATTCGTGATGATCGAGCAGAACGCCGGTCACGGCCAGGACGAAGAGCCAGACGCAGGCGGCCAGCCCCGCCCATTTGTGGATCGTTCGGACTGTCCTATAGGTCTTGGTCCCGATCCAGGGTCTGCCTGCCATACCCTTCGATGCCTACGACACGGGGGTGAAAACAAGAGGGGGAGCACGCTGCTCCCCCAGTCCCGGAAACGTCAATGGATCGACACTAGAATTTGAGGTTCAAGGTCGCCCCAAACTGCCGCTGCCGTGGGACTCCGATCGTAAAGTCCCGGAAAAACGTGAACCGCGCGTTCGGCAGGAAAATAAAGCTGCGCACCGGATCGGGAATCAGGAGCGGGCGGTTAAAGTCGACCAGGCGGGTGACCACCAGGGGCGTTCTGTCCTCCAGCACATTGTTGACGAAGAAGGTCAATGTCCAGCTGTCGGTCTCGATCCCGGTTCTCAGATTCCAGTTATAGGAATCGCCCGTATGTGCCAGATTATGCACCTGGACGAAGCGCTTCGATTCGATCGACATATCGGAACGCAGGAACCAGTTCACATCGCCCGAGTCCGCGTTCGCCCAATTCCCGATATTGCCGAGCGGGAAGCGCAGCGTGTTGGAAATGGTGAACTGGTGGGTCGGGGTCTGCGCGAGCTTGTTGCCGGCAACCTGACCGTTGGGGCCGTCCACATCCGCCGGGTTCGGCACCTGCTGCTCGGTATCGAGGAAGCTCGGCTCGCCATCGGTATCGAGGATCTCTTCGGTGTTCGTATCGTAGAAGTCCGTAAACTCGCCATCGACATAGGCGTAGGTTACGCGGAAGTCGAACCAGTCCACCGGCCGGCCCGCTACTTCCAGCTCGAGGCCCTTGATCTCGGACGCGCCCGCATTCACCAGGAAGGGGACCGTCGTAAACGTCCCGTTGGTCCGCTCGTAAGGTTCCGACTGAGTCAATTGCTGGGACGTCCAGTCGAGATAGAACAGGGCACCGGACGCATTGAAGCGGCCGTCGTCGGAGACGCCCTTGGCGCCGATCTCGTAGGACCAGACCTTTTCCTCATCGAACGTCTCAAATCCGCGCATGCGGAAGAATTCGAGATCGGCCTCCATGGCATCGCTCGGCAGGTCGTTGAAGCCGCCCGGTTTGTTGCCGCGCGCGACCGATCCGTAGACGTTGAAATTCTCGTTCACCTGAAACTTCAGAGAAAATCGCGGTAGGAAGGAGGAGAAGGTCGCGGTTCGTTCATTGGTGAACGGCGTCACTTCCGTCGTCTCTCCATCGTCGTCGTCGGTGGCGATGATCTTATCTTCCTGATAGCGGCCCTCGGCGGTCAACGTCAGCCGTTCGGTGATGTCGAATTCGCCATGGACGAAAAAGGCCCAGTTGCGCACGCCGTCACCTGAATCAAACCGAAAGATGCTGCCGAACTCCGGCTCGTCCATATCGGTTTCGACATTGAAGCCCTCGCCATCCTTCTCGCGGTAGTAATAGAAGCCGGCAAAGCCGCGCAGCCGCTTGTCCTGCGGGCTGGTGACGCGCAGCTCCTGGCTGAAGTCTTTGACCTTGGAGCCGTTTATCGTGAGGAGCGGCTCGTCGGTCGGCACCAGCGAGTTGTCGAAGCCGTTCTGGTTTTCCGACACGTTGTAGGCGCTGATCGAGGTGAATACCCAGTCGCTGTCGGTGGTGTATTCGATTCTCACGTCGCTGCGGAAATACTCACGGGCAAGGCCATGAAACCCGAGGGCCTCGATCTCGTCGATATTGAAGGCAAGCTGATCTTCGGGCGGGCTTTCGACTTCGCCACAGAAATAGCCCCGCGAGCGGGTCGTGCTGCGCGGGATGCCGAAAAAGGGCGGCAATACATCGGTAACCGGCTCGAAGCAGTTCAGATTTTGGCTGCCTAATAGCGCGGTGGCGTAGCCCTTGTCTTGATCTTCCGAGTAGGCGGCGTTGGCGATGATCTCCAGGTTTTCGTTTGGCGTGAAGCGGAGCTTGCCGCCGATGTTCCACGACATCTGACCGTTGATGTCGCGCTTGCCGTTGTCCTGATTGATGTAATCGCCGCCGAAATTGTAGTAGCGGGCATTGATCTCGCCGAACAGCTTGTCTTCGACGATGGGCCCCGAGACATAACCTGAAGCCTCGTAGTGGTTGTACTGGGCCGCCGTCAGATTAAGACGGCCGCGAAATTCGTTATCCGGCTTGCGCGTAATGAAATTGATGGCGCCGGAAAATGTCTGCCGGCCGAAGAGCGCCGATTGCGGGCCGCGCAGAACCTCGATCTGCTGCACGTTGTCCAACTGATACGAGGTGATATTGCCGGAGACGAAGATGCCGTCCACGAAGAAGGCCGCATTGGGCCCGCCGAGGATATTGGACTGGCCGCGG
>JAKSBY010000331.1 GCA_022360855.1 Sphingomonadales bacterium
GCCGACGCGCCCTGGATGGGCAATCTCAGCCGCCGCATCGCCGCCGCCGAGCGCATGCTTGCAGCACTCGAGGCACAATCTGAGGCGGCTGCGGCCCAGCCTTAACCCTTCGCTAAGGGTTCGGGCCTATTTTTAATGATCAAGAAGGCTGGAAGGCCTCCTAAAAACAAATGTGTAAGAGTAACCGTCGGCTTCTATGAACGTTTCGCCTACCGCGAATTTGATCAATGCGCTCTCCCGCCTGCCCGATCCGGGCAAGGTCGAGGTCTCGGCCGCGTCCGTCAGGGCGCGCGCCGCCAAGACCGCCCAATTCAATGCCCTCATCAAGGAGGCGAGCCCGGCAAAACTGTCGGCGGCCCAGCAGGCGCGCAAGGCGCCCCCGGTTCGCACCGAGGTAAAGGCGCCCGCAAGTCAGAAACTGCCCCCACCGAATGATTTCCTGCTTCGCCGGGAAGCTCCGGCGGCCGGCGGAAAGCCGCAATCCGCCCGGCCCGGCCAGATCGTCGACATCAAGGTCTAGACGTATCGCGCCACCCGGTTCAGACTTGGGCTATGCCGTCCGAGCGCATCGAACCGTCTTTCCGCAGCGCCGTGCCCGCTGGCGACGACCGCGAACGGCTGGTCTGTAACGCCTGCGGCTTCGTCAGCTACGAGAACCCAAAAATTGTCGTCGGGTCGGTGGTTACTCGCGGTGCACAGATTCTGTTGTGTAAACGCGCCATCGAGCCGAGAAAAGGCTTCTGGACCCTGCCGGCGGGATTCCTGGAACTGAACGAATCGCCCGAGGACGGCGCCAAACGCGAAGCCCGCGAGGAAGCCATGGCCGAGATCGCGATCCGGGCACTGCTTGCGGTCTACGCGATCCCGCATATCAGCCAAGTGCAGCTCATGTATCTGGCGCGGCTGATCTCGGACGACGTTAGCGCCGGGCCGGAAAGCGAAGCAGTGGGGCTGTACGACTGGGATGACATTCCCTGGAGCGACCTCGCTTTCCCCAGCGTGCATTGGGCGCTCAACCAGTTCCGCGAGGTCGCCGGCCGCGACGAATTTCCCCCCTTCGGCAACCCGCCGGGCGCGCTCGGCACCCGCATGCCGAGAATGCCTTCAACCTAACAATCTGGTAGGTTATCGAGATTGTCCGATGAATTGCCGTTGGGATCGGTCCGAAGGTATTTGCCGGTAGGTCCATTCACTACGTGTATATCGCTCTGGCGACCATATTCGTCCTGAACGTAGTACCTATGCTCACCATGACGGGCCGGGCTACTCGCCGCCCTCCGGCTCCTCGATCTGATATTTGAGGATCAGCGGCACCTGGCTGAGCATGAAGGCGATGCTTAAGGGCAGAAACCCGGCGACCTTGAAATTGACCCAGAATTCGGTGGAAAAGCTGCGCCAGATGATCTCGTTCAGGATCGCCATGGCGACGAAGAACAGGGCCCAGTTGCGGGTCAGCTTCATCCAACCCTCGGTATGCATCGGCGGGAAGGCCGCCTGCATGAGCATCTGCAGATAGCTCTTGCCCATGGCAAGGCCCGCGAACAGGACCGCCGCGAAGATGCCGTTCACCAGGGTTGGCTTCATCTTGATGAAGCGCTCGTCGTGCAGGAGCAGGGTCAGCCCGCCGAAGAACAGCACGACCACGGCGGTAACCCAGAGCATGGGCGTGACCTTGCCCGTGAGCTTCCACGACGCATAGATCGAAGCGGCGATCGCCACCATGAAGGCGCCCGTGGCCACATAGATATCGAAGCCGTAGAAGCAGCCGAAAAAGACCAGGAGCGGGCCGAGCTCAATGGCGAATTTCGTCCATCCGTTCTCGGCCGGCTTGGCTGCCGCGGCGTCTTGGTCACTCATCAAACACTCTCCTCGAGCCCGACCAGAGCGCGGGCAAAATCCCGGGCCCGGAAGGGCTGCAGATCCTCGATGCCTTCGCCGACGCCAAGGCTGTGCACCGGCAGCTTGAACCTTTCGGCGCAGGCGACCAGCACGCCGCCCTTGGCCGAGCCGTCCAGCTTGGTCATCACCAGGCCCGATATATCGGCGACGTCTTGAAAAACCTCTACCTGGCGGAGCGCGTTCTGGCCGGTCGTGGCGTCAAGGACCAATAGGGTATCATGCGGCGCGCCGTCCAGCTTTTTGCCGATCACGCGCACGACCTTGGCCAGCTCGTCCATCAGTTCGCGGCGGTTCTGCAGCCGTCCGGCGGTGTCGATAATCAGGATGTCGATATTCTCCCCAAGCGCCCGGTCCATGGCCGCGTAGGCGACGCTGGCCGGGTCCGCGCCCTGCGCCGCCTTGACCACCGGCACCCCGACGCGCGCGCCCCACACCTCGAGCTGCTCGATGGCGGCCGCGCGAAACGTGTCCCCGGCGGCCAGCATGACGCGCTTGCCGCGTGCGGCGAACTGCGCCGCCAGCTTGCCGATGGTCGTGGTCTTGCCGGAACCGTTGACGCCGGTCATCAGGATCACATGTGGGCGCTTGCCGCACTCCACATCCAGGGGCCGGGCCACCGGCTCCAGGATCGCCGCCACCGCATCAGCAAGTGCGCCGCGGATCTCCTCCGGGCTGACTTCCTTGTCGTAGCGGGTCTTCGCGATCTCCTCGGTGATGCTCGCCGCTGCGGCGGCGCCCAGGTCGCTGGTGATCAGCAGGTCCTCAAGCTCCTCGAGGGTTTCGTCATCCAGCTTGGCCTTGGTGAAGATGCCGGTGACGCCGTCGGAAAGCGCATTGGCGCTTTTCTTGAGGCCCTTGGTCAGCCGGGAGAGCCAGCCGCCCGCCTTCTCCTCAGCCATGGAGCGGCTCGCCGGTCATGTTGGTGTCGCCGGCATGGGCGAGACGCACACGAGCAAGGCTGCCAGGTGCGAGCAACGCGGGAGCGCGGACCTGGGCAAACTCTTCCGTATGGCCGATGGACGAGCCGTCATCCAGGCTTCGCTCAACGAGCATCGTCCGCGTTTCGCCGACGAGCCGGCGATGCAATCTCGCGACCGCAGCCTCGCCCACCGCCCGGAGTCGGGCCGCGCGCGCCTTGCGCACCGCTGCCGGCGTTTGCGGCATCTTCGCCGCCGGCGTGGCCGGCCGCGGCGAATAGGGAAACACGTGCAGGAAGGTCAGGTCGCATTCCTCCACCAGCCCGAGCGTGTTTTCGAACTGCTCCTCGGTCTCGGTGGGGAAGCCGGCGATGAAGTCAGCGCCGAACACCACGTCGGGCCGCGCTGAACGCACCTTTTGGCAGAATTCGATAGCGTCGTCCCGGAGGTGCCGGCGCTTCATGCGCTTGAGCACGAGATCGTCGCCGGCCTGCAGGCTGAGATGGAGATGCGGCATGACCCGCGCCTCGCCGGTCACCACCTCGAACAGCGCCTCGTCCACCTCGATGGAATCGATGGAGGAGAGCCGCAAGCGCGGCAGATCGGGCACCAGCTTGAGGAGCCGCTGCACCAGCCGGCCCAGGCTCGGCCGGCCCGGCAGATCGGCGCCGTAGGAGGTCAGGTCGACGCCGGTGAGCACCACCTCGCGATAGCCGTTATCCACCAGCCGGCGCACCTGCTCGACAACGGCGCCCACGGGCACGCTACGGGAATTGCCGCGGCCATAGGGGATGATGCAGAAGGTGCAGCGATGGTCGCAGCCGGTCTGGATTTGCACGAAGGCGCGGGCCCTGCCCTCGAAGCCCTCGATCAGGTGGCCGGCGGTCTCGGTGACCGCCATGATGTCATTGACCGACACCTTCTCGGCCCGGGCGATATCCAGGTCAGCAAAGCTCTCCGGCTTGAGCTTCTCCTCATTACCGAGCACCCGGTCCACCTCGGGCATGGCGGCAAAGAACGCCGGGTCGATCTGCGCGGCGCAGCCGGTGACCACGATCTTCGCCTCCGGCCGCCGACGCCGCGCCTTGCGGATGGCCTGGCGCGCCTGCCGGGTGGCTTCCGCCGTGACCGCGCAGGTATTGACGATCACCGCATCGCCCCGGCCCGGCGCATGCTTCCGCATAACCTCCGAGTCATAGGCGTTCAGCCGGCAGCCGAAGGTGATGATCTCGGGCATGTCGGTCACCGGGGGGCTCATGCCGCCGCTTCCCGCGCCGCCACCAGCGCGGCGATGTCCACCTCGCCGGCGAAACTGACCTCGGCCGGGCCGGTCATCTGCACGTGGTCGTTCTCGTCCCAGGCAATCTTCAGGGTCCCGCCATCCAACAGGAGCACCGCCTCCCGCCCCGTCAGCCCGCGCCGGTGCGCCGCTACCAGTGTGGCGCAGGCGGCCGTGCCGCAGGCCCGCGTGATGCCGGTGCCGCGCTCCCAGACCCTAAGCCGGATAGCCTCCGGCCCCTTGACCGTGGCCAGGCTGACATTAGTGCGCTCCGGGAACAGCTCGTGGGTTTCCACGATACGGCCGATCTTGGCGAGATCGGCGATCTCCGCATCCTCGACGAAGAACACCGCATGGGGGTTGCCCATGCTGACCGCGGCCGGGCCGGAAAGCGAGCCCACGGACAGATCCAGCTTCAACGTATCCTGCGGCCGGGCCAGCGGGATCTCGTTCCACTCCAACCTTGGCGCGCCCATGTCC